>DAOTTP010000257.1:0-8023 GCA_034437835.1 Anaerolineae bacterium
TCTGAGTTGCGATGGCGAATCAGGTCGGCCATCACTTTGGCCTTGTTCCAACCCAGATAACGCGAGTCGGCGACGTGACGAGTCAGGTTGACGGCTTCGAGGTCTTCCATATCGACCAGCGTAAAACGCCCGACGCCTGACATGGCGAGGCTGAGGGCGACGAATCCGCCACCGCTGCCGAGGCCAATCACCGCGACATGCGCCCGCCCCAAACGGCTAAGGCTGTCATCGCCCATCAGACGGCGGACGCGCTCCCAATCGGTCATAGGACGGCCTCCTCATCATTGTCTGGCGCATCATCCGGCGTCAGGGGGGTTTCATCCCCTACCAGCGCGGCGATGTAATCGGCCAAATACAGGTCAGCCGCCCATACCCAGCTAGCCGGATTGCTGACGGGTTCGGCCTCGCGCCATGCGCGTTCAAACACGTCATAAATATCCTCGCCTTTTTCCAGCGGGGTGAACGGCGCTTGATAGGCACGCGGCGGGGTGGCCGGATAATCCCAGTGGGTGGCAATCAGCCACAACTCATCTTGACCCGGTTTGCCCAACATGAAACACACTTCTAATGGGAGGGCAAAATCGGTATCCCAGAACACGATGTCCGAGACCAGCCAACCAGCATGTTCCAACTGACCGACTTCGATGCTGACGCGCCCTTCTTGCATGAGCGTCCACGGCAACGGTTGAAGTTCTGGCAACTTGGCGTCCGGGTAGACGACGGGGACAATCGAGCGGAAAGCGCGAGTCTGCTGGTCAATCAGCCAAAAGTCGATGCGCGTCAGGCCGCCTTTAGCATTCGGCGTGGTTACATAGTTAACGTTTCCGCCGCCTCCGAGGGTTGAGGCGTGGTCGAGCGTGACGATTGGGGCGAGCCACTGCTCAATCTGCGGGTTATCGCCCAACAGCATGAGCGCCGATTGCAGGTCGCCGCCGCTGGGCGCAATCATGTGTCCCGGCTGCTTGTGCCAATCCCCGACATGCGCGAGTTTCGCGTCTGCGGGGAGGTCGGGCGTCACACGCTTGGCGGCATAGGCGTCCCAGTTTTCTAGTAACCATGTGAACGCCTCGAACTGGCTTTCACCGCCATGGGCAAAAGCATACGCGGCGCGTTCAACCTCAGACTCGTCCGCCGGAAGCGTGTCCAGCACGATGATGGTGGTCGCACCGCCGGGTTGTGACGCGGGCAGCATCACGCCGACCAGCGCCTCACCGGTCTCGTCATGAACAAATTTAGCCGCCGCGTTCGCCATCTTGTCGATGACGCGCTGGGCGAGGATGAGGTTTGGGAGGAGTGCGCTGCTCATGACACGTCATTCTCGATGGTTTCTTCGACCCCCGGCCAAGTGCCGGTAGCACGCCACGTATAATAGGCGTATACCCATTGTATCGCCCAACTCGCCACCGTGACCGCCGTCGAACGCGCCGGATTCCAGCCGTAGCCCTCGCCGTCTTTGGGATTGAACAAGCACAACTGCCCATCGACATATTGGTGCTTCTGGCTGTACGTGCGCGGATTCATCACATAGGCCTCGGCGGGCTGACTGGGATAATCCTCCGGGTATTCGATTTTAATGGTGTGGATGCGCTCTTTGATGCGCGAGAGGTTAATCTCGATTTGACCTTGCCAGTACAGGCGTCCACCGCGTTCTGGCACAATCAACTTAAAGGTACTGCCAAACATCGCCCGCATCCCCTCGACTTCCAGACGGAGCCTCGGTGAAACCTGCGTTCGTACTCCCCACCAATCCGGCATGGTTGATGCCGCCTTTCCTACTGTGATGCTCTTCCCCTAACTTTAGCCGCAAAGCCGCTGGGTGTCTACTTTCAGGATATACGTGGTTTGCACCTATTAGGTTGTTGAAAGTTACCCCTCATCTCCTATAATCGCTTCTATTGATGGTGGGTTTTGGGCGCAGCACGCTGCGCCCCCTACGCGCATCCACATTTCTATACAAGGATTTTCTCATGATGACCCCACATCCACCACAACCCGTCAGCAAAGCCCAAGCGTGGTATCGCGCCACCCGTCCGCGTGTATTCACGGCGTCGTTTGTCCCGATGGGCGTGGCGGCAGCGGCGGCGCTGCAAGATGGGGTATTCCAACCCGGCTTTTTCATCTTGTCGCTGATTGGCGTCATGCTGCTGCAAACCGCCGCGAATCTGGTCAATGAATACTACGACTTTGTGCGCGGATCGGATGATCTCAAGGTGGCTGGGCAAGGCATGGCGATTAAAAATTATGGCCTGACGCCCCGTGAGGTCGGAATCGGCGCTGTGCTGACTCTGGTTGCTGGCTGCTTGATTGGGCTGTACCTGTTAAGTCAAAGCGGCCCCGCCTTGTTGTGGATTGGCATCGGCGGCGCATTGGCGGCCGTGACCTATACGGCGGGGCCATTCCCGCTGGCGTATAACGGGTTAGGCGAGGTCGCGGCTGGTATTTTCATGGGGCCGATGGTCGTGGTAGGCGCGTATTACGTGATGGCGAAGTCGATCCCATCTTATCTGTGGTGGGTATCACTGCCGATTGCGCTGATGGTGGCTGCGATTCTGCACGCCAATAACCTGCGCGACCTAAAGGCGGATCGTGCCGCCAATAAGCGCACGCTGGTGGTCTTATTTGGCCGCGACATCGCCCGCATCGAGTATAAAATCTTGGTATTCGGCGCGTATATCAGCCTCTTGGCGCTGGCCGCCTTCCAAGTCGTGCCGCCGACAACGTTGGTCGCGTTGCTGACCTTCCCTGAGGCGCGCACACTCGTCCATATCTTCGATACTGAAACCGACGCGCAAAAACTTCATCCCGCGCAAGGGCGCACCGCCAGATTACACGGTCAGTTCGGCCTATATATGGTTTTGGGCTGGTTGGTATGGGTTCTGATTGATATGTTGGTTTAATTAGAATCAGGGTGATTCGATGATTTAGGGCGACCCACCGTATCAACTCTACGATGATTTAGGGCGACCCACCGTATCAACCCTGCAATGATTTAGGGCGACTCATGAGTCGCCTCTACGAGGATTCTCATTATGCCCATCACGATTTATCCCGTCCGCGCACAAGTACAGTCGGACGCTTTCGACTTAATCGCCACGCTTCAAACTTCGTTACGCGAGGCCGATGTCGCACTCCAAGACGGCGACATCTTGGCGATTAGCAGCAAATATACCGCCATCGCTCAGGGGCGCGTGGTCAGTATGGCCGATGTGGTCGTCACGCCTTATGCGGCTGACATCGCCGCCCGCTATAAGATGAACCCGCAACTGGCGCAATTGGTCATCGACAACGCCGACCACGTATTTGGCGGAATCCAATTGGGATTCTTGTTGACGCACGTCCACGGCATCATCTCGCCCAACGCGGGGTTAGACCGCAGCAATATCCCCGGCGGCAAGGTTGTTTTATTCCCGCGTGACCCGTATACGGTGGCCGCTGAGATTCGGCGCGATGTGCTGGCCGCTATCGGCGCGGATGTCGGGGTGGTGCTGACCGATAGCTGGCTGATGCCGGGGCGCTGGGGGACAACCGGCGTCGCGCTGGCCTGTGCCGGGTTCAAACCGATAGAAGATGAGCGCGGCAAAATCGATCTGTTCGGCAACCCGATGCAAGTCACCCAGCGCGGCGTGGCCGACCAACTCTGCGTGGCGGCACAATTGGTCATGGGCGAACGCGATGAAGCTACACCATTCGCGGTTCTGCGGGGAACAGGTGTGAAAATCATGAATCTTATGTTAACCGCCGCCGATGTCGCCATCCCGTGGGAGATGTGTATTTATGTCGAATCGCTGACCACTGGGGCGCTGCCCCCCACGGTTTCCGCAGAAAATCTGACGGCAAGTAAGCCTTATGGAGGGATGATTTAAAATCCAAACGATCTTTGATCGGGGTTTTAGCATAAAACATACCCAAATAATCGTTTGGATTTGTTTCGGTTTCCCCATTAGTATTGAGTGTAATTTTTATCTTAACTAATTCTGCATTTAGACTCAATGCAACTAGAATCAAGTCTAGGCGTATAATGCTATGCGTGTTGGGAGATAATTTGTTGGAAACCCAACCCTTTGTACAAAAACTCACGGAGTGAGAAACCCTATGATGCGTAAGATGATGGTTGGCTTGATGTTGCTGGCGATGCTGCTGGTCTCTGGCCTAAGCTTTGCCCAAGAGCCGATGGTGATGTGTGGTGGTTTGGCGGAAGCCGACTGCGCCATCCTGACCCAATCGGCTGATGCGATGGCTGGCGTTAGCTCGGCCACCTTCACCCTTGATCTCGTAATGGATGCTGGCGATCAGGGCAACTTGAACGTCAGCGCCAATGGTTCATTCGAGGCCGATATGGCCGGGATGGGCTTGGATGCCACCGCTTTGGCTGGCCTGAACAGCGCTGACCCCACCGCCGCGATGGGCGTCCTGAAGACCGTGATTCAGGGCTTCAAGGGGACGCTGAACCTGACCATGACAGGCAGCTCCGAAGTCGGTTTGCCGGGTGATGTCAACCTTGATTTGGTCTTGGTGGACGGTATCGGCTACATGAACTTCAAGAAATTGTCTTCGCTGATGGGCGAACAAGGCGATGCTATGTTGACCGGTTTCGGAATCACTGAGTGGGCTGGCCTCGACTTGGTTGGCGCTGTGGATATGCTCGGCGGTATGGCTGGTGAGATGGAAATGCCGGAAACCCCCGAACAAGGCGACACCACTGCCCTTGCTGAAGCAGTTACTAAGTATGTGACCATCAGCCGTGGAGCCGATGTGGATGGCGAAGCCGTCTTCACCACCACCGTTGACCTCGCTGGTCTGATCAGCGACCCCGTGTTCACCGACATGATGGCCGCACAAGGCACCGAAATGACCGAAGCCAACGCCGAAGAAGCCATGAAGATGCTGGATGGCGTCGTCATCACCGCCACCAGCAACATTGACCTCGAGACGTTCTATCAGACCGCAATTTCGTTCGATTTCAGCATCAGCGGCGAAGCTCTGGCCGCATCTGGCGGCGATGCCCCCAGCGCCCTGAACCTCAGCGGCGGCTTGACCTTCGATAACTTCAACGCTGCCCCGGCAGTCGTTGCGCCGGAAGGTCCTGTTGCGACAATCATGGATCTGATGAATATGTTCGGCGGCGGCGGCTTCTAAGTCCCACAGCCTAACAAATAAAAAGCCTCCCCACATCGGGGAGGCTTTTTGATTCTAGTGATGCGTTTTAGAGTTTTCCGGTTGCGCTGACCAATGTCCCGACGCTGGTATCGCCTTTGACGGCATCCACGAGGTCATGCTCTGCATCGAAGTTCAGGACGAGGATAGGCAGGTTATTCTCTTGGCAGAGCGTGAAGGCGGTCATGTCCATCACCTCATAGCGACTGGCGAGGACTTCCTGATAGGTTAAGTTGGTCAGGCGGGTGGCGGTGGGGTCTTTCTTGGGGTCAGCGGTGTAAATCCCGTTGACTTTGGTCGCCTTAATCAAGATGTCCGCGCTGATTTCCATCGCACGCAGCGCGGCGGCGGTATCGGTGGTGAAGTACGGATTGCCCGTGCCGCCAGTCAAAATGACCACGCGCTCTTTTTCCATGTGACGCACGGCGCGGAGTCGGATATACGGCTCGGCGACGGTGTTCATCTGGACGGCGGTCTGTACGCGGGTGGGGATTCCGACGCGCTCTAGGGCGTCTTGCAGCGCGAGTCCGTTCATGACGGTGGCGATCATGCCCATGTGATCGGCGGTGGGTTGCGCCATACCGCGATCAATCCCGATTTGGCCGCGCCATAAGTTGCCCGCGCCAATCACGATTCCGATTTCTGCGCCAAGTTCTCGAACGGCTCTGATTTTGTGGGCGATGATATTGGCGCGGTCTGGGTCAATCCCAAACCCTTGTGGGCCATTGAGGGCTTCTCCGCTGAGTTTGAGCAGGATGCGCTTGAATTTGGCTGTTGGCGAGGTCGTCATAGTGTTGGTGTCCTCCGTCTACGATGCGAGGTCAAAAGATGGTGTGTGATGGGGGCGGATATGAGCCAAAAAAAAGGGATGAGCAAAATTGCTCATCCCCCGTGGGTGGGTGTGCTGATTGAAATGTGGTTGGTTCGCGGATTTGTTCCCATCTGACGAATCATACCACAATAAAGTAATGAGTGAGAAGTGATGAGAAACAACACATCACTCAAGCCTCAACATCGCTTATTCAGCCACTAGCACCGTGTGCGTTATTCTTCGGTGGTTTCTTCCGCAGCGGCGCTCTCGCCGATGGCGTAGCGGTTGAAGCGGGCGATTTGGATGCTCTCACCGACCTGAGTCACGGTCTCACGCAGCAGGTCAGCAATCGAACGGCTGGCCTTGCCGTCGTCACGGAAATACTTCTGATCCATGAGGACGACTTCCTCATAGAAGGCTGCCATGCGGCCTTCGGCGATTTTGTCAGCCATCGCGGCGGGCTTGCCCTCTTGAATCGCACGGTTGGTCTGGATTTGGCGCTCGTGTTCAATCACCTCTGCCGGAATTTGCTCACGGCTGACATATAGCGGTGACAGGCTAGCGATGTGCATGGCGACTTCGCGCACGAATGCCTTGAAGGAGTCTGTATTCGCCACAAAGTCGGTCTCGCAATTGACTTCGACGATCACGGCGAGGCGCTTATTGAAGTGCTGATAAATCTCGATCAGGCCTTCGTTCATGCTGCGGCCGGAGCTGAGCTTCTTGTTGGCCTTCGCCAAGCCCTTTTCACGTAGGAAGTCAGCGGCCTTATCAAGGTCGCCGTCGAATTGCTCCAACGCCTTCTTACAATCCAGCGGGCCGACGCCGGTTTTCTCGCGCAGGTCTTTCACCATTTGTCCGGTGATGGTTGCCATTGTGTGTCTCCTCGTTTCACTCATTCTTAACATAAGGGTAGTACAAGGACAGGGACGCGATGATTGATCGCGCCCCTGCTGGTGGATTAACTAACGGTGGCCTTGCGATACGGGGAAGACCAGCTTACTTTTCTTCCTCGGTGAAGTCCAACTGAGCGCCACGCAGCTTGGCGAGGGTGGATTCGCCCAAGTAACGCTCGTCCTTCGCATCTTCATCGTCTTCAAAGTCGATGCTGGCGGCGGGGACAGCGTTCAAAGCGGCGGCGAAATCATCGCCACCCCCTGCGGCGTCGTCGGCTTCGCCCTTACGCATGGCCTTGCCTTCAAGCACGGCGTCAGCGATTGCGCCGACCACCAGCTTGATGGCGCGCATGGCGTCGTCGTTGCCGGGGATGATGTAGTCGATGGTGTCGGGGTCGGCATTGGTATCGACCAGCGCCATGACCGGGATCGCCAACGAGTTGGCTTCCTTGACGGCGGTCTCTTCGCGCTTGGTATCGACCATGATGACCATTTCGGGCAGGCGGCGCATCTCGCGGATACCACCGAGGCGCTCGTTAAGCTTATCGATGTCACGACCCAACATCAGGGCTTCGCGCTTGGTCAAGAGCTTGAACTCGCCCTTTTCGCGGCGGCTTTCCAGCTTCTTGAGGGTTTCGATGCGGTCTTTAATGGTGCGCCAGTTGGTCAGCGTGCCGCCCAACCAGCGTTGGTTGACGTAGGGCATACCGCAACGGGCAGCTTCTACGGCGATGGTTTCTTGGGCTTGGCGTTTGGTTCCGACGAACAGCACCGTGCCGCCCTTGCGCGCAATCTCAACAACCATGTCGTAGAATGAGTTCAGGTTGGTGAAGGTTTGGCGCAGGTCGATGATGTGGATGCCGTTGCGGGCGGTATAGATGAAAGGGGCCATCTTCGGGTTCCACTTTTGAGTGCGGTGGCCGAAGTGTACGCCCGTTTCGAGAAGGTCACGCATTGTGACTTTCGAAGGCATGGGGGTTCTCCTAGACAGTGTTTAAGCGTTCACGTCGTTCATCCTGTCGGGGGCAAGGCGCATGGTTCGCACCCAACACCACCCCGTCACAGTCCAGACGTGTGGAATTAGCCCAAGCAGATTAAAATCCGCATCAGGCCAGAGGCATTTTAGGGGTGCGCGGGGGGTAAAGTCAAGTGCGGGGCATAT
>DAOTTP010000258.1:0-9421 GCA_034437835.1 Anaerolineae bacterium
TTCATAGATATCGACCGCAGCGCCGAAAGATTCGCCCGCTTGACCGCTCGGAGCAGAAATGACGGTGCGATACGCCCATGTCCCCGTCACGCGCTCATAGATATAGACAGACCCGGCAGTTATCCCCGCTACAGGGACGCTTATGCTGGGTCTGCCGACGGCCATCCAGTTGCCGGATATGGCTACTGCTTGACCAAAACGAGAATCAGGGATATTGAGCGGCGTGTCGGTGGTGAAATCAGCCGAGGTCAGTTTTTGGTCTTGGCTGAAGCCAGCGGCAAAAACACTGCCCTGTGGCAGCAAAATAAGGAATGTGATGAGTATAAGCAGTGTAGTTCGTAACAGCTTTGGGTGCATAGACACCTCCTACAAGTGAATATGAACAACATATCACGGTGATAGGATGAACCTCTCACACTGTAAATTGTGCGGAATCCAACCATGAGTAGTAAACTACGTTACATTATATATTCAATCTGGCAATTTCGTATACAATCAATTTGAATGAATAATTATAATGTTTGATTAAGAATTTTATTGTAATTAGTATCTAAGTGCTACTTGATTTAACCCCAAATAATGCCCCGCGCCAAAATCTTGGCGCGGGGCATTGAGCGTAACCCACTTCCCGTCACATCAATCACAATACTTGTGAGTCCAAACCCTTAAAGACCTGTTAGCTTTTACCCCCAGCGTTCGCGGACGAAACGCAGTTTTGCGACATCGTGTTCTTCTTCCCCGCCTTCATGGTAATTCCAGCGATAGACCTTCATATCATGCGCTCCGGCTGGCAGGTGGTTATAAGCCGCGAACACCGTAGACGGCGGGCAGACCTGATCCATCAAGCCAGTGCTGAACAGGCAATCGGCTTTAATCCGCGCCGCCAGATTCACCCCGTCGAAATAATCCAGCGTGGCGAAGGTTTGTTCCTCGGCGGTGCGGTGGATTTTCAGATAATTGGCGATTTCCTGATACGGGTAGCTGTCGGTCTGACCAACAGCGCGGCGGAAGTGACATAGGAACGGCACATCTGGCAGGCAAAGTTTCACCCATTCCGGCGCGAGGGCTGCGGCGGCGATGGACAGCCCCCCGCCCTGACTGCCGCCCGTCACCGCGATTCGCGCCGAATCCACATCATCGCGAGAGCAGGCGGCTTCGATGGCGCGGACGGTATCGGTATATAGGCGACGGTAATAATAATTGTGCGGCGAGTCGATTCCCTGTGTCATATAGCCGGGGTGATGTGGGCTTGCGCCGTCTTGGATGTCTGGCGTGTCGCCGCGTCGCCAACTGCTCCCTTGACCACGAGTATCCATGCTGAACTGAGCATATCCGGCGTTCGCCCAAAACGTGACGGTATGCGGATAGCCGCGCCCGCCGCCATAGCCGTGATATTCGACCACGCACGGCAGCGGCGCATCGACTCCGGCCGGGCGCGAATACCAACCTTTGATGGTCTGGCCGCCATACCCGGCAAAACTCACATCATAGGTTTCGATCAGCTTGAGTCCGCCATCAATCTGGGTGAATTGCGCGTTGAGGGGGTGCTGACGGGTCGTCGCCAGCGTATCTGACCAGAAGGCATCGAAATCGGCGGGTTCAGTGCGGGCGGGGCGATAGGTCTTGAGGTCGTCAAGCGATAAATCGAAAAAAGCCATTTGGAGTCTTCCTTTGATTCACAAGATGGGTCGCCCATCATGCGGTTTGTAGGGGCGCAGGGGTGGGTGCGCCGATTATTTGGACAACAATTCTTCTTGGAGGGCTTGGACGGACGGCCATTCATCAGCGAGGATGCGAAACCACGCCGTATCGCGGTTGCGGCCTTTGACAATCATGTGCGCGTCCTGTGTCCCCTCATAGGTGAAGCCCATCCGTAGGGCAGACTTGCGCGAACGCTCATTGAGCGAGTGACATTTCCATTCCAAGCGGCGATAGCCCAACCCAAAGGCGTGCTTGAGCAGCAGGTGGGTGGCCTCTAAGTTGGCGTGAGTGCGCTGCACGATGGGGCTATACCAGATGCTGCCGAGTTCAATTTTGAGGTCTTTGGGCGCGTTGTTCAGATAATTGGCGACTCCGACGGCGTGACCGCTGGCGTTATCCATCACGGTATAGGGGATGCCGTTGGGCGCATCGACCTGCCCCTTCATATAAGCACGCATCGCCTCAGCGGATTCAAATGGGCCGCTGAACATGAATCGCCAGACCATTTCTTCTGGGTCATAGGCGGGGATTTGCTTGCCGTTGATGTCGAGTGCGCTACCGTTTGAGATGGTGTATAGCACCTCGGCGTCGCGGTCTAGGTCGGTAGGGATGAGCGTCACAAATCGACCTGTCAGGGTGTCAGCTGCGGGCTTGACCGGCAATGAGTCGCGCAGCGCTTGGACATCATCGGGCAATATGGGATTTAGGGGCAGCATGGGCATATCCTTGTGATTATCAAAACCAATCTCAGTGAGATTAACGCACTGCCGCGCTTTGTCGATGACCAGTATTCATCGGCGGGCGCACAAGCGTCGCCCCTACAAAATTTCTCGTGATATGGGTTTAAAATCGCGTCATCAACTGTCCTGTAGGGGCGTGGCTTGCCCGCCCGTGCTGAAATACCGCACGCCTACGACGATTTCGATGACACCAATATCCCTATTTCAACTTGCACCATTAGTTATTAGCGATTCGGGGCGGCCTCATCTGACTCCGAGCGCCCGATGCCTTCGCTGTAGGTCCGTAGCGGCAAACTGAAGGTGAAGGTCGCGCCGTCATCGGGTGCGCTTTCAACCCAGATACGCCCCTGATGCGTCTCGACGAATCGCTTGCTAATCGCCAGCCCCAAGCCCGCCCCGCCATGCTTGCGACTGAGCGAGGAGTCCACCTGATAGAATTCCTCGAAAATCTGGGCGTGCTGGTCTGGCGGGATGCCGCGCCCGGTGTCTTTGACGGCGAACAAGACATCTCCCGCGTCCTGCCAGACTTTGAGGCTGACCGCGCCCACCTCAGTGAATCGGTGGGCGTTGCTGAGTAAGTTCAGGATGACTTGCCGGGTGCGCGTCCTATCCATCTCGACTTCTGGCAGATTCGGCGCAAGCGTGATGCTAAATTGCAGCCGCCCGTCCCGGAAAATGTTGCGGAAAACCTCCGCCGAATCTTCAATGAAATCAGCCACACCAGTGCGCTCGAAATCCAGCGAAAAGGCCGATAGTTCCGCCTGCGACAAATCCAGCACATCGTCCACCATCTCTAAGAGATGGCGGCTACTGGTATAAATCTGGTAGAGGTCATGGGCGAGTTTGGGCGGCAGGCGGTTATTGCTATAGATTTCCGGCGTCATGACCATCACCTCACTGAACCCAACAATCAGGTTGAGCGGGGTGCGGAGTTCGTGGCTGATGTTGGCCGCGAAACGCTGCTTGAGTCGGCGGGCTTCATCGGCCTGTTGGCGGGCAGTAACTAATTGGTGCTGCATCCGACTTTGATTTTGATAGGCCACATCCAGCGATTTCAAAGTCTGAGTGAGTTTTGCTTGATGCTCGCGTGACTCGTCTAAGAGGTCGTCGGCGCGTTTCTGCATGGCGCGATACCACGCCAGCGCGGTATATAAGGAAGCCACCGAGGTTTGGAGCATGAACACCGTCAGCAGAATCAGCACCGACAGCCAGCCCATTGAGTAATCAGCGGGCATGAAGGCCGCCGCGCCCAGCCATGTCGTCAACGCCGATGTCCAGTGGCCGTAAGTCACGGTCATGCCCGATACGACCATCAAGGCGATTCCCAACAGCGGCAACCACGAGTCATGACTGAGCGCCATCGCGGTCAATAGGCCGAGATTGAGCCATAAGATGAAGCTGTAGCGGGCGAGGTCAGGGAAGCGCGTCATGGCGCGTAAAATCACCCAGACGCCCATGCTCATCACGGTCAGCAGGACGGCCAATCCGCTGGGGAATTTGGTGTTGAATAGCGTCAGGTAGAGCGCGACGAGGAAAAATAGCAGGCAGACCCACGCAGACCGGCGCATCATCCCATAGCGTAAGTTTTGCAGCGTATCGCGGAAGCTCAGGTCGCGGGTGAACACGCTCATCGCTGTTCGAGCCTGTCCAACGCCGTCAGGATGCTCTCGCGGTTGATGGGCTTGGCGATGACGAGGTTTGCGCCCAGCGAATAGGCCAATTCTGGGTCGCTGACCACTGAGCAAATCGCAACAGGGATGGCGCGGGTACGCTCATCGGCGCGCAGTCGTTGGAGGACATCCCAACCGTTGAGGTCGGGCATCATCAAATCTAAGAGGATGATGTCTGGTTGCAAATTGACGGCATAGCGCAACCCTTCCGCGCCCGTCGTCGCAGCGATGACCTTATAGCGCGGCTCCGGCAAAAATCGTTGTAACAGGTCGGCCAACCCCTGATTGTCGTCAATCATCAGGATTCGTGTGCCATACGACGGCATTCTCAGGCGGATGGTCAAAATCCCTTGCGCGGATAAGGTCTGTGTGTAGCCGAAACGCAGTTGCTTGATGAACTCGCGGATGGGTGTCGAGAGCGCCATTTCCGCCGGCTCACGCGGGATGAACGTCAAATCGAACAGCCAATCTTGCTCACTCTGGGTTAGCGCCGCCGTCAGGTTTTGCCCCGCTTGCGCGGCCTGTATCGCGCCGCTAAATAATGAGATGAACACTTGTTGAGCCGCTATCGGATTAGCGGACAAAATCACGGGTGTGGGCGGCATATCCGCCGTCAGGGTGACGGTCTGCTGTTCCATCAAGCGCTGTACGGCTTTGATTGCGCTATCCAATAAAACGGTCAGTTCGGTGGGGGTTTGATTGCCTTCTAGCCGCGCCAATTCATTTTCTAATGAGGAGACCTGCGAGTCGTCCTGTTCAGCGCTACGCCGGTTGAACCAGATCATCTCACCGACGCCCTCACAGCCGGTTTTGAGGTCACGGTAGGCTTGGCGCAGCGAAATCCCCAATTGATTGGCGACCTCTTGCAGTGTCATCCCCCCGACATAGTGCATGTGCAATAAATTATAGGTGCGGGCGGCGTTGGTGCGCTGGGCGAGGTCTTTGCCGGGATTGAGCGCCTCTATCGTCGTGATGAGTTCACGACGTAGGCGTTGGCCTTGCGGTTCGCTGACCGCGCCATACGGCGCACCCGCCGATAGCGCGTGGCGGTTGAGGGTTGGGAGGTCATATAAATTTTCCAGCGCGTCCTTAACCTGCTCGAAAAAATCATCAGGCGGACGGTTGGGTGAGGAAGCATCAGAAGTGGTCATCGTTGCGCCATACTGTTATGAAAGGCGGTTTAGGTCAAATCATAGCTGATTAAGCGTGTAATTCATACTTTTGTACGCGCTAACCCCGTAGGATAAGTACGCTAAACTGAAGGGTATACTGTTAATAGAACATCAATTGGGCGTCAATCATGATGGGTAGCCGTGTGAAATATGCCTGAACTGCATTTAATTACCTTTGGCGGGGTGCGCGTCTTATGGGGCGACGAGGATTTAACCGCCAGCATCCCATCAAAGGCGGCGGCGCTATTGGTGTATCTTGCACGCCAAAAGACCCCCCAATCCCGCGAGCATCTGGCGGAATTATTCTGGCCGGAACGCACGACAGAGCAATCATACGGCAGTCTGCGGACGGCTTTAAGCAAAACCCGCGCCCTGATTGGCGACGCGCTGCAAATCGGATACCAGTCTGTGGCGGTGACGGCGCAACTGGATGCCAACCGATTCGAGGAATTGGCGCAAGTTGACGACCAACTGCATCAGGCGCTTGCGCTGTATCACGGCGGGTTTATGGCGACTTTCTCCGCCCGTGATGCTGGCGATTTTGAACATTGGATGTTGCGCGAGGCCGAACATCTGCACGAGCGTTTCGTCCAAACCGGGCTGCGCCATATTCATCAGTTGCAGGAGCATCAAGCGTTTAATGAGGCGGTATTGGTCGCCCATAGCATTTTGACCCACGCCCCGCTGCGTGAGGATGTCCACCGATTGCTGATTCATCTGTACCACCAGATGGGTGAGCAAGCGTGCGCCCTGCAACAGTACGAGACATGCCGTCGCTTGTTGTGGGAGGAATTGGGCGTAGAGCCGGATAGCAGCACACAAGCGGTTTTATTAGAGGCCAAAAACACCGCGCCACATGTCCTCCCGGCCATGAATACCTCTCATCAGAGACGCCTCCCCATCCGCGCCGCTAACTTCATCGGGCGGGCGGATGTCCTCAAGGCGGTTGAGGCATTGTTGTGCCGCACTCGCTTGTTGACCATCAGCGCGACGGGCGGGGCGGGCAAGACTCGGCTGGCGTTGGAATTGGCCTATCGGCTGAAAAACCGCTTTAAGGACGGCGTGTGCTTCGTCGATTTGACCCAGACGGCACGCGCTGAGGATGTTTTGGCGACCATCAGCCACGCGCTTGGGCTGTCGCTCATGCCGTCGTCTAATGTGTTTGCCACCCTCCAACGGGCGCTGCAAAACCGCAAGATGTTGCTCATCCTCGATAATTTCGAGCATGTCATCGAGGCGGCGAGTCAACTCTCCGATTTGATGGCCGACGTGCCAGATGTCACGACCCTGATTACCAGCCGCGAACCCTTGAAGTTGTATGGCGAGTGGATTTACCGGCTCAACCCTCTTACGTTGGATGAGGCTTGCCAATTGTTCCGAGAGCGATTGCGCGAATCCGACCCCGATTTCCGCCGTACCATCCAGTCGGACGACCTCATCGAAGCCATCTGTTTACAATTGGAAGGGTTGCCGCTGGCGGTTGAACTGGCCGCCCATCGCGCCCGCACGATGGGGCTAGATGAGATATTGCGCGGGTTGTCATCTCGGCTGGATATGTTGCAATCCGACCTGCGCGATAAATCGCGGCGGCAACGCACGATGTTCTACACGATTGATTGGAGCTATCAACTCCTGACGCCAGACCAAGCAACCCTATTGCGGCATCTGGCGGTATTCCACGGCGGCTGGACTTCTCAAGCCCTCAAACAAGTTTCGCCTTACGCCCCCCACCTCGGTGAACTGGTGGACAAGAATCTCGTTTTCCGGCTGGGATTCGGATTCCAGCGCTATAGCCTGCCGGAATCGATGCGCCAATACGCTTTCACACAGCTTGTCAATCAGGGTGAATTGGGGGCGGCGCAACTTGCTCATGCGCGTTGGGTGCTGGATTTCGCCGAGCAGTGCGCGGTAGATTTACGGACGCCGCGCCACGCGCAGGCGCTATCGCAGGTCTTTGACGAACAAGAGAATATCCGCGCCGCGCTTGATTATTTATTGGGGAAGCCAGAACAGCTTGAGTTATACGCCCGCACCATCAGCGCGACAAGCTGGATACTTACCGTCCAACAAGTGCATATCTCATTGATAGATGACGCGACCTATGTCGCTTCACAGGCGGAAAAGCTCCCGATGTCGCTCCGGGCGCACCTGTTATCCGCAGCCGGACACTGCGCCGATTGGATAGGGGATTATCACAGCGCCGACCAATGGCAGGCTCAGGCGCTGCATATTTTTGAAGCGCTAGGCGACCTCGATAACGCGGCCTATGCGCGGTTTTATATCTCTGGCCGTACCACAAACGAACCGGAGTTGTTCGCTGAATTGGAATCGCTACGGAAGCACGCCTTTAGCCGAGGTGATGAGTTTTTGGTCTGCCTGATTGATACCAACCTCGGCGTGTCGATGCTCCGCGCCGGTCATTTGGCGGACTGTCAGGCCATCTTGAGCGAAGGGATTGCGATTGCAGAGCGCAATTCGTTCACAGTGGTCTTGGCCGCCCTATATATCAATTTGGCGGACGCCTACATCAATACCGACCAACTTCTGAAAGCCTTCTCGATCTTAGAACGCGCCCTCGCGCTCTCGCAGGGACACGGCAACCGCTATCTAGAGGTGTTTTGTCTACTCGGTTTTTGTGAACTCACTTATCTGACGAACCAACCCTCGCAGTTTGAAGCGTTCCTTCAAGATTCTGAAGTGTTGGCGATAGACAGCGGCAACCCGTTCGTGTGGGCGCAATTATATTTTTGGCAAAGCGTGACCGCCCTGAACAGCGGGGAATATGGCAAGGCGGATGATTATTGTCGCTTATGTCTGCAAGGGTTGAACCCAGATAACGGCAACATGCAGACGTTGATTTCGACCACTTTATTGTATCTCGCCTATCGCCTGAGCCTTCAAGGACGGGTCGATGCGGCGGCGCAAATCGTTGGCGGGGTAGAAGCATACACCGCCCAATCGCAGGCGTCTTATAACCGACTTCAGCATCTGTGGTCTGACCGGACATCCGCCCTGTTAAGCGCTCATATTGGCGGCGATTTGGCGGCTGCACGTTTTGAGGGTAGGGCGATGAGCATCCAAGAGTTGCTCGGTTTTGCACAGACAGCGCTGGTGGCGATTTAACTCGTCTATGTCACGGTTATGTCACAACCTTGTCGCAACCTTGTCAAAAATGTACAGATAAACTGGACTGTAGTGGGTATAGTTGCACTAGATGACTACTCTGGTCATCGCTCGTCGGATATTTTTACGGAGTAACACACATGAAGTCCCGTATGCTATTGGTCGTTTTGGTTATTGCACTTCTGAGCATGTTTGGCGTCGTCAGCGCACAAGACGAAGCCCCGTCTGGTGAGTTGGAAATCTTCTCGTGGTGGGCAGGCGATGAAGGCCCAGCCCTCGAAGCCTTGATTGCCGTCTACGCCGCGCAATACCCAGATGTCGAAGTGATTAACGCCACCGTCACCGGCGGCAGCGGCGTCAACGCCCGCGCCGTCCTCAAGACCCGTATGTTGGGCGGAACCCCGCCCGCCAGCTTCCAAGTCCACGCTGGTCAGCAATTGACCGGGACGTGGGTCATCGCTGAGCGCATGGAGCCGCTGAACGACCTGTTTGAAGCAGAGGGCTGGAACGAAGCCTTCCCTGCCCAACTCATCGACCAAATCAGCTATGAAGGCAACGTCTATAGCGTGCCGGTCAACATTCACCGCTCGAACGTCATGTGGTCGAACCCTGCCAAGTTGACCGAGTGGGGCATCGCCGCACCCGCAACTTGGGACGAATTCTTGGCCGCCTGCCCAACCCTTCAGGCCGCTGGCGTGACCCCGCTGGTCGTCGGCGAAGCATGGACGGTCAACCACCTGTGGGAGAGCGTCGCGCTCGGCGTCTTGGGCGCTGAGGGCTGGGCTGGTATTTGGTCTGGCGCTACCGCCGCCGATGGCCCAGAAATGACCGCTGTTTGGGATAAGTTCAATGAAATCCTCGCTTGCTCGAACGTCGGTGAGGACAGCGCTGGCCTCAGCTGGCAACAAGCCATCGACAAGGTGATTGCGGGCGAAGCCGCCTTCAACATCATGGGCGACTGGGCCGCCGGTTACATGGTCACCACCCTCGAACTCGAACCCGGCGTCGGCTTTGG
>DAOTTP010000259.1:0-5938 GCA_034437835.1 Anaerolineae bacterium
ATTTTATGCTCTAGAGCGTCAAATTGACTGAGGCGCGGGGAAATTCCTCCCTCAGATGATTGGGCTGAGTACAGGTCGAAATCTTATTTTCCCCTCAAATAGGGGCTGAGTAGTTACGATTTTTATCTGTATTTCATTGTCCTTAGGCATAGGTTTATCTATGTCTTTCAGTTCAAGGACATCGGGTGATCCAAACTTTGTGTATACGATTGCCTTCATGAGTTTGCCACGGTGATCACTACACTCCCTTGTTTACGCCCGGTTTCAACATACTGATGCGCCTCACAAACCTGTTCTAGCGCATAACGTTTACCAATGACCGATTTGATTTTCCCGGCCTCAACAAGCTCTTTGAGGAAGATTAAATCTTCCAACTTTTCGCCTGCCGACCCAAAGATCACCTTCTGGTCGCTCGTCCTCGATGTCCATAGCCCTAGAAGCATGTGTGACAGGCTGGGGTTGGCGATCAGGTAAAATCCTTTTGGGGCGAGCGATTTTCTGCTGCGCGAAAACGAACTGTTGCCAACCACGTCAAAAATAACATCATAGATTTCGCCATTCTGGGTGAAATCTTGTTGTGTGTAATCAAGAACGTAATCAGCCCCTATTGAGCGCAGCATCTCCAACTTCTCTGGGCTATCTATCGCAGTCACTTCAGCCCCAAAGTATTTGGCAAGCTGTACCGCAAATGTGCCTATTGTTCCGCCTGCACCATTAATCAGAACCCGCTGTCCGGCCTGAATACCGGCTTTTCTGAGAAAATGCAGCGCCTCAAATCCACCAACAGGAAGGGCAGCCGCTTCTTCATAGGTCATGTTGGCCGATTTTATCGCCAGCGACCCGCCATCTGCGGAGTCTACGGGTAGGCAGGTATATTCGGCATAAGCGCCAAAACTCATCCCCGTCGTCCCAAAAACCTGATCGCCTGTTTTAAGTCGCGTTACATCTTTGCCGACGGTTTCGATTTCACCAGCGATTTCCATCCCTAAGATGGTGTTCCTAACCGGTTTTCTGAAACCGAGCCAGAATCGGATAGGAATAGCGAGGTAGATTGGGAATTTTAGCGCCCGGAACTCACAATCCCCTGTTGTTACCGTTGCTGCGTATGTTTTTATGAGGACTTCATTGTCCTTAGGAGTCGGTTTGGCGACCTCTTGGAATTGAAGCACATCCGGCGCCCCGTACTTTGTCCATACAATGGCTTTCATAAATCTCCCAGAGATTACGCTGATCCGTTCGTTTTAATCTAGCCCTAATACGACAAAGCTCATTGTAAAGTTGCACGTTGAATCTAAGAGGCATGGCAAGCCATGCCCCGATAAACGATGTAGGAGTTCCAATCAGAATATGTTCTATTTACCCGGCGGCGGATGACAAAATCACGGGGATGGTCTGGTAGAGTGTACCGTCCGCGCCTTTAATGCGGATAATCGCGTTGCCTTTGGCATCACGGGGTTTCAGATTCGCCAGCCACGGCACGTCATCCAACAGGTTGGTGGTTTGCAGCGTGATCGTCTGAGTATCAATTATTTGAGCATTGGAATCGCTTAATTCCACAGTCAACGCGCCACCCACCACGCCAGATGCTCGCCCGCTGACGCCAATTAAATCCCCGCCCGCCTCATCCCCCGGCTGCGGCGCTAAGACATCGACATATACCCCGTCTGGGCGTTCAGCCGCCGTCGCCAAGATAAAAACAGACTTGGCCTTTAACATCTCACGCGCAATATCGTTGACGCGATACACGCTCACGACCATCTGTAACGGCGATCCATCATAGGCGGGGATGAAATCAACGCTGAAACGGCCATTAATCACATCCGCCGCATAGCTATAGCCGGTAAACGTCGGGGTCGGCTGCGATGGCTCGACATACACCATCACCACATTGCCGACGCCTTCGGTCTGGCCGCTGACGGTCAAAGTGCTGTTATAGACCACCGCCCCGTCTACTGGCGTGTCCAACATCACATTCAGGGTATCAATCACCCCCGCCCCGATTAAGGCGCGAGTCACCAAGAGCGGCAGCCCGACCAACGCCACTACCGCAAAGGCCAACCACATCCACCGATACGAACCGCGCACTTGTTTCATCGTCAAAATTACCCTTAAACGTTCTTCAGAAGCCCATAGGCTGATTGTAGACCAGCCCGCCCTGATTGTCAGCGGATAACGGGCGCTGGTACAATACAGTCCATCTTTGCCGAAAAATCGCACGGTCAGTCCATGCCCAGACAACTCCCCAAGCCGTTATTGGCGCTCGTCGCGCTGTCTTTTTGTATCAGCGCGTTATACGCATTCGTTAACCCGCACTATGAGGCGCCGGATGAGCTTTCCCATTATCCGATGGTGCAATATCTGGCGACCCACGGGTTGGCACTCCCCCCGCAAGACCCCGCCGCCAATCACCCGTGGCATCAAGAGGGCAGCCAACCGCCGCTCTATTATCTGATGGTCGCCGTGCTGACATCGCCCATCCCACAGGATGATTTGGCACTGGTGCGGCGCGAATATCCGCTGGCGCTGGTCGGGCAATCCTCCCCTGATGGCGGCATGAATCTGATGATTCACAGCGGAGAAGTCCCGACGGACGGCGGATTTCTCGCCACGCGAGTCGCCCGCCTGTTTTCGGCTGTATTGGGCGCGTTGACCGTGGCCGTCACATTTTATACGGCCAAAGCGCTGTTCCCAGAACGCCCAGAATTGATATGGGGCGCGGCGGGATTCAATGCAGTATTGCCGATGTTCGCCTTCATCAGCGGGTCGGTCAACAATGACAATTTATCGAATCTGCTCGGCAACCTGACCATCCTATTGCTGATACGATTGGTATTGATGACGCAGCCGCCGGGTTGGAAGTGGTACGCGGGGCTAGGGTTAGCAGTCGGCGGCGGAATCCTCAGCAAACTGAGCATGGGGTTTGCGATTCCAATGGTCGCTGTCGTGCTACTCCTACTCAGCATCCGATTCCGCGATTGGAAACCGCTCATCATCGGCGGGCTGATTTCCGGCGGCCTGACCGTTTTAATCGCCGGTTGGTGGTATCTGCGGAACGCGCAACTTTACGGCGACCCTACCGGCCTGAGCATGTTCTTAAAGCTGGTCGGTGAGCGCCCCGTCCCGCTGGATTTGGCTGGCGTACTGCGCGAATCCGCTGGGTTCAATCAGACGTTTTGGGGGCTGTTCGGCAGCGTAAACGTCGTGATGCCGGATGTGTTTTACATGGTCTATCATATCGTGACGCTGATCGGAATCATCGGCGGAGTCGGGTTCTGGTTACGTGGATTGCTCATCCGCCGATACCGTGACTCGCAGCCGCCGCGCTGGTGGATTGCCGCCGGAATCAGCGTCGGGTGGATTCTCGTCACGCTGCTGGCGTGCATCCGCTGGACGAGCATCACGCCTGCTTCACAGGGGCGCTTGACGTTCGTCGCGCTGTCGTCGATTTCGCTGTGGCTGATGGTCGGCTTAACCATAGTCTTCCCCGCCCGATTCCGACGCATGGCCGTTGCGGGCGGCGTGAGTATTCTGGGGATTATCAGCATCCTGACGCCATTTCTGGTCATCGCGCCCGCCTACGCCCTACCGCCGACCATCGACTCTGCGCCCGCACTCGTCACATGGTCAGAGCCGGACGCGGGCGGCCAAATCGCGCTGATTGGACAGTCTGATTTGCCTGCTGAGGTCGTGCCAGCGACTTATGTGCAGTTCGATGTCGATTTTGAAGTCGCCGCGCCGTTGTCACAGGATTATGCGCTGTTCGTGCATATCCTGACGCCGGACGGCGTGATTGTCGCCCAACGTGACGCCTATCCGGGGCGTGGCTTGATGGCGACCCGTGATTTGCCCGCCGGACGAACTTGGCGCAACCCCATCGCGGTCTATCTGCCACCGACTCTGCACACTGATGTGACTTTAGATGTCCGTCTCGGTTGGTTTAACCTGTCTAGCGGGGCGCGGCTGGTCTTGTCAGACGGCGAAGAAACGCTCTCACTCGGTCAGATGAGCGTGCCGCCGCAAATCGGCGCGGACGGCATCCCGAATCCGATTCAGGTTGAGTACGGATTCGGGGCGCAATTGGTCGGCTATCAAGTCAGCGCATTGGCCGTCGCGCCGGGCGACTCGTTTGACCTGACATTGGTCTGGCAAACTGAGCAAGCTATCTCCCGTGATTACACACTGACCGTCCAATTGATTGAGCCGCGTACCGCGCACAAGGCCGCCGCCAGCGACCTCTACCGCCCGACCTCGACATGGCGAGTCGGGGAATCGATCACCGAAACGATGACCTTGACCATCGGCGCGGACGCCCCGCCCGGACAATATGCGTTACGAGTCGCGTGGTATATCCAAGACGAGGCCGGTCAATTCATCATGCAGCCGGTCATGCCGACTTATCAAACCGCGCAGATGCTCACCCCGATGCGCGTGCTGACCATTCCGCCTCAATAAATCCGCGTGATGGTAGCCGCACGGTAGCGCAAGGGGTATAATTAACAACGTTCGCAGAATATATGAAACAACGGGAGTTTACTCACTCATGGGCTATGACAAAATCACCGTTCCGAGCGAAGGTCAAAAAGTCACCGTCGCCGACGGGAAATTAAACGTGCCGGACAACCCCATTTTGCTGTATATCGAAGGGGACGGCATCGGCTATGACATCATGACCGCCAGCCTGCGGATTTGGGATGCGGCGGTGGCGAAGTCCTACCTCGGCAAGCGCAAAATCGCATGGATGGAAGTTTTTTGCGGCGAAAAGGCGGCTGGCCTGTACGACGGTAACTACATGCCGGAAGAAACGTTTGAGGCGTTGCGTGAATTTGCAGTCGGCATCAAAGGCCCTTTGACCACACCCGTCGGCGGCGGTTTCCGCAGCCTGAACGTCACCCTGCGCCAAGTGCTTGACCTATACCAGTGCGTGCGCCCGGTGCGCTGGTTCCGTGGCGTTCCGTCACCGCTGAAGAATCCGCAAGATGTCGATGTCGTCATCTTCCGTGAAAACACCGAGGACATCTACGCCGGTATCGAGTTTGAATCTGGCACAGAGGCCAATAAGAAGCTGGCGAAGTTCTTGCGTGAAGAACTCGGCGTGACTGGATTCTTTGAAGATGCCGGTCTGGGAATCAAGCCTATCAGCGAGTTCGGCAGCAAGCGCTTGGTGCGTTCGGCCATCCAATACGCCATCGATCACGGGCGCAAGAGCGTGACGCTCGTCCACAAGGGCAATATCCAGAAGTTCACCGAAGGCGCGTTCATGAAGTGGGGCTATGAAGTCGCCCGCGACGAATTCGGCGAACAGACCATCTCATGGGCGGATGTCGAGAAGCATCACGGCGGCAAGACCCCGGCGGGCAAAATCTTAATTCAAGACACCATCGCCGACATCACCTTCCAGCACATGCTGCTGCGCCCGCGTGACCACTCGGTTTTGGCGACCACCAACCTCAACGGCGACTACCTCAGCGATGCGCTGGCGGCGGAAGTCGGCGGCGTGGGTATCGCCCCCGGCGCGAACATCAGCGATGAAGTCGCGCTGTTCGAGGCCACCCACGGCACGGCTCCCAAGTACACTAATCTGAACAAGGTCAACCCGGGTTCGTTGCTGTTCAGCGGCGTCATGATGCTGGAACACCTCGGCTGGCAAGAAGCGGCAGACCTGATTAACGTCGCCTATGAAAAGACGTTGGATCAGAAAATCGTGACTTATGACTTTGCCCGCCAGATGGAAGGCGCAACCGAGGTCGGGACGAGTCAATTCGCGGACGCCATCATCGCCAATATGTGACGCTCCCCACGCCTAAAGGCGGGGGCTTCTGACGGACGCATGAGCCTGACTGCGCTCTACGTTATCCGGCACGGGTGCGTCCCACCCGCTCTTCCTCAAAATGTTTATCGCCGCGTTGTGGTCTCTGTCGAGCGAGAGGCCACAATTGCA
>DAOTTP010000260.1:0-4706 GCA_034437835.1 Anaerolineae bacterium
TCGCCGTCTTTGACGCGCCCATCCAGAATCGCCGTCGCCAGCGGGTCTTGCAGATAGCGCTGAATGGAGCGCTTGAGCGGGCGTGCGCCATATACCGGGTCGAATCCCTTATCGGCCAACAGGTCTACCGCCTCCGGCGTCAGGTCAAGCTGAATACGGCGGGCGGCCAACAGTTGACGCAGCCGCGAGAGTTGAATCTCGACGATATAGCGGATGTCCTCACGGCTCAGGCTGTGGAAGATGATGATGTCGTCCAGCCGGTTCAGAAATTCTGGGCGGAAGTGGCGGTCAAGTTCACGCAAGACGGCGGGCTTGATGTCCTCGGTATTGTCGTGATTGGTCATGGTCTTGATGATGTCGCTGCCGACATTGCTGGTCATGATAATCACCGCATTGGTGAAATTGACCGTCCGACCTTGCCCATCGGTCAAGCGTCCGTCATCGAACACCTGTAGAAAGATGTTAAAGACTTCGGGATGCGCCTTCTCGACCTCATCGAACAACACGACGCTATACGGGCGACGGCGCACCGCCTCGGTGAGTTGGCCGCCCTCCTCATAGCCGATATATCCGGGAGGCGCACCAATCAGGCGGGCGACGCTGTGCTGTTCGCCATATTCGCTCATGTCGATACGAATCATCGCGGATTCGTCGTCAAATAGGAAGTTCGCCAGCGAACGAGCCATCTCGGTCTTGCCGACGCCGGTTGGCCCCAAGAACAGGAATGACCCAATCGGGCGGTTGGGGTCTTGCAGACCGGCGCGGCTACGACGCACCGCAGACGCCACGGCGCGTACCGCGTCATGCTGACCAATCACGCGCTCATGTAGGCGGTCTTCCATGTGTAAGAGTTTTTCGACCTCGCCCTCTAACAAACGCGAGACCGGAATCCCAGTCCAACGGCTGATGACGGCGGCGATTTCGTCAGCGTCTACTTCCTCTTTGAGCATCGCGCTGCCGTCGGCTTGCATCTGGTCGATGGCGGCCTCGGCTGCACCCATCTTCTTATCGAGGTCGGGCAACGTCCCATAGCGGATTCGCGCCGCTTCCTCAAGATTACCCTGACGTTCGGCGCGTTCAAGCTGCATACGGGCGTCATCCAACTGGGCTTTGACCTCGCGGATGCCTTGAATCGCGTTCTTTTCGGTCTGCCAGCGCCCGGTCAATCCGTTGATGTCTTCGCGCAGATTCGCCAACTCGCCTTCAAGGTCATGCAAGCGCTGTTTAGAGGTCGCGTCGCGTTCCTTCTTGAGCGCCTCGCGTTCGATTTCAAGCTGCATGAGCTGACGTTCCACGCGGTCTAATTCGACGGGGCGACTGTCAATCTCCATCTTGAGATTCGCGGCGGCCTCGTCAATCAGGTCGATGGCCTTATCGGGAAGCTGACGATCAGGCAGATAGCGACTGCTGAGGGTCGCGGCGGCAATCACCGCGCTATCTTGAATCCGCACGCCGTGATGGACTTCATAGCGCTCTTTCAGGCCGCGTAGGATGCTGATGGTATCCTCTACGCTCGGCTCACCGACGAACACGGTCTGGAAACGCCGTTCTAGCGCCGAATCTTTTTCGATGTGTTTGCGATATTCGTCCAGCGTGGTCGCGCCGATGACGCGCAGTTCGCCGCGTGCCAGCATCGGCTTGAGCATATTGCCCGCGTCCATCGCGCCTTCCGCCGCGCCCGCGCCAACGATGGTGTGTAACTCGTCGATGAACAGGATGATTTCGCCGTCGCTGTCGATAATTTCCTTGAGGACGGCCTTCAGGCGTTCCTCAAATTCGCCCCGGAATTTCGCCCCCGCCACCAAGCTCCCCATATCGAGCGCGAAAACCTGTTTGCCGCGCAGACCTTCCGGCACATCGCCGTTGATGATGCGCTGTGCCAAGCCCTCGACGATGGCGGTCTTGCCCACGCCGGCCTCGCCAATCAGGACGGGGTTATTTTTGGTGCGGCGGCTGATGATGTGCATCATGCGGCGGATTTCGTCATCACGCCCGATTACCGGGTCGAGTTTGCCCTGACGCGCCAATGCGGTCAGGTCACGGCCATATTTCTCTAAACTCTGATAGGTGGCTTCTGGGTCTTGTGAGGTCACGCGCTGGCCGCCTCGGATGGTCGCCAACGCCTGCAAAATCGCGTTTTCGTCCACGCCGTGCCGGTTGAGCAAGGCAGACACCGCCGTTTTATCGACCAGACCCAACAAGATGTGTTCGGTGCTGGTGTATTCATCTTTCATGCGCTGGGCGTGCTTCTCGGCCTTAGAGAGCGCGTCCGCCGCTTGGCGACCCAGCGCGATTTGCACATGCCCGCTGGTCACACGCGGCAGATTGCCAATCATCGCCTCGACCTCTGAGAGGACGATTTGCGGCTTCGCGCCGATTTTGCCGATAATCTGCGGCACGACGCCCTCTTTCTGTGAGAGCAGAGCTGCCAGTAGGTGCGCCGGTTCGATCAGACTGTTGTTCGCGTCAACCGCCAAAGATTGCGCTTTGACGACGACTTCTTGCGCTTTGGTGGTGTATTGATTGAGATTCATATTTGGATTCCCCCAGAATCTATATCCTGAGACTGTACCGAGATTGGCACCTCAAATGCTTAACTTAAGATTAAACCTTCGCGGTAAATACGCTATAGGCGGCCTGTATGAATGGTATTAGAACTCAATCATCCATAGTGCCGCCATAATCCCCTATGTGCGTCAAAACAGAAAGCAACATCCTGCGCTGTTTCAATTCGCATCATAGGTTATATAACGCATAGCCCCCTAAGAAGCCGTTTGAAAATTCAATCGTTATCCCCTCACCCCCTAAATCCCCCTCTCCCGCAGGGTGGCGAGGGGGACTTTTTCGGCGTTTTTGTCCCTCGCCCCTTGTGGGAGAGGGACGGTTCAACGCTAGGTGAACAGGGTGAGGGGAATATTCAAACAGCTTCTAAGGGACATCTCCACCGAATTGGTTCATCCGCGCCGACACATCGACATCCAACATGACCTGCTCAACACGCCAATTCGCCCACGGGACGTCATCATTCCATTGGGTTTGTGCGCGTACCGGCACGCGCAGTCCATCGACCACGCCCCATTCTAGGACACGGTTAATCCAACGCCCGCGTTCTGTATCCGCTTCTTCTTGATAGCGCATCGTTTCAAAATGGGTCATCAGCCCTGTATCAGCATCAAAATATACCGTGAACGCTTCTACATCGTCCAGAGCCGGCAGATATAAACGCGCCGTGGTCGCGTCTATCGCCTCCCAGCGCACGCGCTGATCGGTCAGCACAATCGACGGAACCCACGCCAAGACCTCGCCCCAATAGCCTTGTACGGCTGATCGATTGGTCTGCGGCATATCATCTACCCGCCCGATGATGCCCATATCGAGGGTGGCGTGACCGTCTAGGTTGCGCTCGTGGATACGCATGAATGGCAGGGTGAACCATGTGACCTGAATATCATGATAGTGTGCGCTACGGACTGCATCGTAGTAGAAACGGAAGCGTGTGGGCATCGGTAGTCCGGTTGGGGAGAGCCGCGCCTGTCCCAACACCATCGCGGCTCTGACATCAGGGACTCCATCGCTGAATAGCACCTGTGCAAAGCGTAACACGGGGGCGGGTAAATTGGGCGATGGGGGATTTTTACGCGGGACGGCGCTAGTGAAAACCCGAGTGAAACTGCCAGACTCGACTTGTAAGCCGAGCCAACCGCCCGTAACCAACAAAACAATCACCGCAAGGGTAATTATCGAAAGACGGATAAACATACGCATGGGGTTTTCCCTGATTATTGGGTGTTAAGGTTCGTTTAGGGTGATTTTGGATGACTCCAAGAGCCACTAGGGATGCCTGATATGTGGTAACGGTTATTGGGCTGGGTGAGCGCTTTGTGCCACCTCTAATTGAGCTTGCCAGACGCGCATTCTCAAGGCCAACACAATTTGCAGTACACCCACAATCAAGAGATAAATCGCGGTGAGCGTAATCAAAACTTCCAGCGTGAGAAGCGGGTAGAAGAACAAAATCAAGCCAAACAGCACAGAAAACAGGCCATTGAATCCCAACAACCATTCGTTGTCGATGTCACGGCGCAATTGCCACGCGCTAATCATCCCGACGATGCCGCCAGCAACCGATTTGAACGCGAAAACATAAACAATCAATTGAATGGTAATTGCGGAAAACAATAAGGGGTTCATCAGTGCCACTACCCCGGCCAAAACGCCAATCACACCTAGAATCAGCAACAAAAACCACTGTCCTTTGCGATGCGTTACCGCTGCTGCGATGGTTGTGCCGCCTTCGATCAAGGCGTACAGGGCAAACAAAACCGTAAAGCTGATCGCTCCGGTTGCCAGTGTCATACCCGGATAAGCCAAAAGCAGCACCGCAAACAAGATAGAAACAAGACCGCCCACCAACAACATCCACCATGCACGTTTCAAGATATTAGCCATATTTAGCGCTCCTTTTTGACTTGTGTTTACTCTACTGTACGTCAAACGGGGGTAAATCGAACGGGGCATGAGTAGGATAAAAGTCTCCTACAACCGGACTATGGGGGGACATTACATTGAAAAATATGGCTGCGTAAACAATACCTTCGCCAAAATCCGATTGATACCATCCATCATCAGCGGACACGGCAGGCCGTGACCCTACAATAAAAACCCGTCATGGGAGGATTCGTAGGGACAACGCCCGCATTGTCCAT
>DAOTTP010000261.1:0-1746 GCA_034437835.1 Anaerolineae bacterium
CGTTGGGGACGAGATGTTTCTTTAAGCCGTTCCAACTGCCCGACCAATTCAGGATGTTCGAGGATATGCGCTTGACGCTCTGCCGTCAGACGGATAACACGTCCTTGATGATCGGTGAGAATAAGCGGAGCGTTGTTCATTAGCTAAACCTTTTAAATCCTTAGCTGGACATAGCAGCGGACACCGCCCGCCTTCACCAACCATATAAAACCAGCACAATCCGGTGTTTCTTCCTGTACGGACAGCCCATGGGCTGTCCGCCGTCTGCCACTTTTTTCATTTTTGAGATTTTTTGCCGCGATTGAAGCGGGCAAAAAAATTTGGTGGGGGCATTCGCCCCACGCCCCCTTAGAAAAACAGAATGTCCTTTAAGAGCGGGCGCAACGAAAACCGATGTCGAAGCCATTGCCATCGGGCGAGCTGACGCTACGGTAGGCGGCGCGGGAGTTGTTATCGTAGCCGAGCCACGAACCACCCCGCAGGACGCGCAAATCTGTGGCGGTCAAATCCTCACGCCCATCATCAGCATGATAGGGATAGCTCTGGTACACGCTATTCGTCCATTCCCACACATTCCCAGACATGTCTAACGCACCGACCCACGATTTACCCGTCGGTCTGCTCCCAACCTCTGCCGTTTGATTATTGGAATTGTCCCCATAGACAATATTATCCGCGATAAATAGATTCCCCCACGGATAGGCTAATCCATCCGGTCCACGCGCTGCAAACTCCCACTCGGCCTCGGTTGGCAAGCGCCCGCCGCGTGCTTCGCAATACCCACGCGCCTCAAACCATATAATGATCTCTACCGGGCGGTTGTCACCCGTGAAACCATTGCCGATGGCCTTCACGCCATTATTACGGGTGAACTGACTTTGCGTCACCTCGGTTTTGTCCAACCAAAAAGGTTTTTCAATACAAACTTGCTCGACAGGCGTTTCGTCACTCTCCCCCGTCATACTGCCCATCATGAAACAGCCCACTGGCACAAGTACCATCGGCACGCCGTCAAACTCGCGCTCTACGGGCGTCCAATCGGCATTGGCGGTCACACCAGCGGCGGCTTTTTCTAGTATTTGGGTGGCGTTGGGCGTTGGGGTATGGGCGTTGGTCAAGGTCGGTGTCGGCGTCCATGCGGTAGCCGTCTGAGTCGCGCCAGAATCACGGGTCGCAATTGCTGCCTCCCGCGCAGATAGCGTCGCAGTCGGGGTATGAGTCGTCGTCGCGCTGGCGGTATGGCTCGGTGTGACGGTTGGGGTACGGGTAACTGTAGCTGTGTCGGTTGGTGGAATAGCAGTATAGGTCGGTGTATCCGTAGCTGTTGCGGTTGCTGTCGGCGTCTCACTTGGCGGAATCGCGGTATCCGTGGGTGACAACGTTTCGGACGGCGTACTGCTTGGGGTTGGGCTGGGTGGAGGCAGTGTCTCTGTAGGCGACTGAGTATCCGTCAGCGTCGGGAGGGGCGTATTGCTCTCGGATAACAGCACCGATGGCGCTGTCTCGGTTACATCTGGAATCATCGCAATCCCTAGCGCCGTCAAGGTCATCTCTGCCGCAGATGAATCACCGCGCCCGCCGAAGGCAATCACCGCCGCCAGCAGCAACATCATCCCCGCCCCGATCAAGCTCACGATCAAGCCGCGCCGATTGGGAGAGGTCGGCGAAGCGGGCAGTAAAATCGTCGGCTCATTAGGCATGGCCGGTGGTGGCGTCTTATTCGCCGGTGTAATGACTGGATTGGGA
>DAOTTP010000262.1:0-20247 GCA_034437835.1 Anaerolineae bacterium
ACTGTACCCGTATCGGTTGAGGTAGACCCCATGAAGCAAACATTTTTTGAGCAGAATCGCGATTTAATCGTCAATATCAACGGAAATCTGGTTCACCGCGACCAAGCCGCCATCAGCCCATTTGACTCGGCGGTGCAGAACGGCGATGCGGTCTGGGAGGGGCTGCGGCTGTATGGGGGGCGCATCTTCAAGCTGAACGAACATCTTGACCGGATGCGCGACTCGGCGCGGGCGCTGGCCTATGGCGACCTCCCGACCCATGCCTATATCACCGAGCAGATTCGGCGGACGCTGGCGGCCAATCACATGACCGACGGCGTGCATATCCGCCTGACCCTGACACGCGGCGTCAAATATACCAGCGGGATGGATCCACGGGTGAATCTTCCCGGCGCGACCCTGATTATCTTGCCGGAGCATAAGCCGCCGGTCTATGAAAAAACCGGCCTGACGCTCATCACGGCGGCGACTCGGCGTATCCCGCCGGAATGCCTCGACCAGAAAATCCACTCGTGCAATATGCTGAACTCGATTCTGGCGAAAATTGAGGCGAACGCGGCGGGCGCGGATGATGCGCTGATGTTGGATGTGCGCGGATTTGTGGCTGAAACCAACGCCACGCACATTTTCATCGTCAAGCACGGGGTGGTCATCACGCCAGAGGCCGAGTCGTGTCCAGAGGGCATCACCCGCGCCACGGTCATTGAGTTATGCCGCCGCCACGGAATCCCGCACGAAATCCGCGATATGAGCCTGTATGAAGTCCACACCGCCGATGAGATGTTCTGCACCGGCACGATGGGTGAACTCGCGCCGATTGCCCGCGTGGATGGTCGGACGATTGGCGACGGGGCTATCGGCACGACGACCCTCCGACTCAGCGCCCTGTACGCCGACTTGACCCGGACAGAGGGGGTGGAGGTGGTGTGAAAAATCCTTTATCGGCCATCTTCCCCATACCAATCTTCACGATATACCGAGGGTTCTTGAATTACTTCCACGTCGATTTGTGCCGCACGCAACAGGCTCATTTTCTCGTCCGCACGCAGCTTGCGCTGGTGTGTCGCCTTTAGGAGATGTGCGGTCAGGCGAGTTTGTTCTGTCGGGGTGAGACGGTCTGCCAATTCTAGGACTTTTTCAAAGCTCACATCTACCATGAGATTCTCTCTTGGCTAATGAAAAGTGGGTTGGTTTCAGTATATCTCAGCTTAAACTCGGATAGAAAGCACTAACGTGTTTTTGTAACTACTCAGCCTCTATTTGAGGGAAGAAATGAGGGCTGAGTAGTTACCCCACAACTTGAAATGCACACGGCATCCCCGCCCAATTGCCACCGACGGCCACGTTAGAGTACAATGCCGTAAAATGGAGTTCAGCGCATGGTTTTCATACCCGTCACGGCTTATGACGAATTTGCCGAATTTATCGCCCTTCCACCCACTTTAGAAGCCGTTGCCGAATTTCGGTTATCGGATGAATTAGAAGCGCGAATTCACGATTTATTGGTGAATAATCGCAGTCGCGCCCTCACCGCAGAAGAACAGGCAGAGCTTGACGAATATGTGCGCGTTGAGCATATGATGCGTATGGCGAAACTCCGTGCGATTGCCAAACTGAACGATGACTTATCCCTATACTTGTGAGTATCTCTTTGGGGGATGACTGCTTGTTTGCTCAAGTATTCATCCCCCTACTTATCTCATCAAACCATTTCTAACCGCGCTGATTCCCTACTCCGCCAACTGATATACGCGGACGTAATCGACCAGCATTTGCTGCGGCATGACGGTGGTCTCATCCGGCATCCCCGGCCAGTTGCCGCCGACGGCCACGTTCAGGATCAGGAAAAAGTCGTGGTTGAACACCCACTCGCGCCCGTTCAGGTCGTTGAGGCTGACGATTTGGAATAATTCACCGTCGATATACCAGCGGATGGCGTCCACATCCCAGTCAATCGCGTAGATGTGGAAATCATCGGCGTAATCAACATCGCTGGTGAGTCCACTGCCGCCGATGCCGTTCCCGCCCGAATAGCCGGGGCCGTGAATCGTCCCATAGACGATGCGTGGCTCTTTACCGACGTTTTCCATAATGTCGATTTCACCGCTGCCGGGCCAACCGACTGTGCCAAAATCTGCGCCCAACATCCAGAGCGCAGGCCAGATACCCTGTCCACGCGGGATTTTGAGGCGGGCTTCAATGCGGCCATAGGTGAACTCCATCTTGCCCATCGTCACGATACGCGCCGAGGTGTACTCACACGCCCCGTAATGGCACGAATAATCGCTGGGGTTTTCTTGAATCGCGTTGATGGCAAGATTGCCTTGCCCGTCCAGCGAGGCGTTCTCTACGCGGTCTGTGTAATATTCCAGTTCGTTATTGCCCCAGCCGTGGCCGCCGATTTCCGCCGTCCAAAATTCGCTGTTGATGGGAGTCCCCGCGTCGCCGTCGAACTCATCTGACCATAACAGAGTCCACTGACGCGAGTCCCAAGTAATGCTGTCGTCAATCACGACGGCATCCACCACGATTCCACCGTCCACCATCAATGCTGAGGTATCAGCGACGGTGGTCAGCGCCACATCATCGAAATAGGCCACATGCGCGCCCGCGCCAGCCGGAAAACCGAAGGCATAACCGGAGACTTCATTCAAGCCGAGGCCGTCATCGGGAGCGCCGTTGGGCTGGAAGTCTGTGCGGCGCTTGAACAACTCAAACGGGATGGTGAATTGCACCCAGCCGCCGAAATCGTCGGTCAGGCGATAATACCAACGCTCGGCGGTATCGCCGGGGCCGCTGCGATTGTCAAAAATATCCATCTGGATGATGCCGTCGGTTTCCGTCCCATAAAGCCAGAAGCTGACCGCGTTATAGGCCGTCCAGTCTTGACTCGTCCACTCCACGCCATCGGTGAAGGCGTGGGTGAATCCGCCCCATGAGCCGATGTCATACGCCACCGCCAGCACATTGTTGACTGATTCGTTTTTGCCGGGGACGGCCATCTTGGAGAACGGCGCGAGTTGGCGTACCGATAGGGCGGTATTCTCGCCGGTATCGCCCCACGCCACGAATCCGACGCCGCTGCCATCGGGGGCGAAGGTCATATTGAATGCACTCTCAAAATCATCGACCACTAAATCGGCGCTATCTTGCGCCGCCGCCGGTGTGAGCGCCAGTGCCAACAATAGCACGCTCAGCAGCATCCCCAGACCTTTTCTAAAAACCGACATCATCCTATCCTTTTCAATGCTAAACCCTATCGAACTGGCGGCTTTAGAGGTTATGAGAGCGCTCTCAGAGCCAGTTAACGCAAACTATGACACAGAATCAGAATTTTGACCACTGCCGTTGATGTTCGGCTTTTGTTATATTGGGTGTACAGAAAATCAAAGTTCGTTAAGATTGTTTTGTCAGTTAACTAACGGCGGATTAGCGAGGATAGACCTGTGAGAAAAACACTATTACTGGGATTGGTTTTGTTGATTTTTAGCATCGGCGTCAGCGCACAGGCGGAGGCTGCCACCATCATCAGCGGTTTTGACGTGAATGGCATGGACGGCTGGTGGACGTATAGCGACGACACCGGCACGACTTTCACTGCCACTCTAGACCAAGAGGTGGTCTATGACGGGGCAAATTCGCTGCGGATGGAAGTCTCGGCGGTGGCGGGCGGATTCGCTGGGGCTGGTTTTGATTTTGGCACGCCGTTCGATTGGCGCGAGGGCGAGGGGATTGTCTTTCAAATCCGCGCCTCTACTCCGGGCATTCCGGTAGCGTTTGTGCTGCATCTGCGTGATGAGACTCAGACTTCACAGATGACACCGGGGATTAGCCCATTCGCCTCGGTCTTTACGACCCCCGAAGGCAGCGAATCCGACTGGGTAGAAGTCACGTTGCCGTGGGATAGTTTTCAGCGCCTTTTCTGGATGGGCGACGCCGGTATCACCGAATTTACCGCCGAGTCGGTTAGTTCGTTTGAAATCGCCTTTGAAGGTTTGGACGACGGGACGAACGCGGGAACACTCTGGTTTGACAACATCCGCGTCATCTCGGAAGTAGACCTGAACCAGCCACCCTCGTATGCCGAGGTGCGCGGCTCGATTCAGCCCGTGCGCGTCAACAATCTGGGCTATCGCCCTGCCGACCACAAGCCGTTCATTACCAACCAAGATTTTCAAACCTTCAACATCGTTGATGACGCCACTGGCGAAGTCGTGTTCACTGGCGAAGGCGAGTTCTACTGGGGCTTTGACGCAGACAGCCAATCGGAGGTCTATCAAGGTGATTTTGGAGACTTCCAGACCCCCGGCACATATCGCGTGGTGATTGATGGGGTAGGCGAGAGCTATCCGTTCGACATCGCGGATGATGTATACGCAGAAGGTTTGTATGTCGGCACACGCGCCCTGTACCTCCAGCGCAGCGGAATCGCCATTGATGACGCGACCATCAGCGGCGTGACCTTGCAGGCCGCCCACCTCGCTCCCGCAGTGCTATGGGATGAGCCAGACAGCGCCCCGATGGATGTCAGCGGCGGGTGGTATGACGCTGGCGACTATGGGCGCTATATCCCGACGGGGACGTTTGCCGTCAACCAATTGATGCTGGCTTATCACGCCAACCCGGGTTTGTTCCCTGATGGGTCGCTGGACATCCCCGAAAGTAGTAACGGCGTCTCTGACCTGTTGGACGAAATCCGCTGGGAATTAGAATGGCTGCTCAAGATGCAGCGCGAGGACGGCGCGGTACACCATAAAGTGACGACCCGCAGCTTCCCCGGTTATGGCACATTGGCGCAGGATGACACGGCGCAGATGTTCGTGTTCGGCGTGTCGAGCGCGGACGCGGCCTATTTTGCTGGTGCGATGGCGCAAGCCTCTGTCACTTATGCTGAGGTTGACCCCGCGTTTGCCGCCCAGTGTCTTGAGGCGGCGGTGCGGGCGTGGGAATGGCTCTCACAACACCCTGAGCAGTTTCCGACGGGAGGATTCCAGAATCCGCCAGTTGACGAGTACCCGATGCAGGGCGGCTATGACTTTGTAGGCGTCGAAACCATGCCGCGTATGTGGGCGACGGCGGAATTGTTCAAAGCGACGGGCGACCCCGCTTATCAAGAGGCGTTCGCGGGCTTCTTCACCGGATTCGACGGCGGCCAAGCGATGTCTTGGGCGAATTTCTATCCGATGGCGCTATATGCCTACCTGACCAGCGACGGCGCGGACGCCGATTTGACCGCACAAGTAGCCGCCACCTTCCAAGCGCAAGCCGCCGAAATCCTTAGCGTCACCGAAATGTCCCCTTATCAGATCGCGCTCAACGACAGCGTAGAAGGTTACTACTACGTTTGGGGGTCGAATCAGGTTGCGCTGGCGCACGGCCTGTATATGATGATGGCCTCAGAGTTGTTCCCAGACAGCGATTACAGCGCGGCGGCGAAGGCGCAGGTCGATTATCTGTTTGGCCTCAATCCGCTGGCGTATACGTATGTCGGCGGCGTTGGCGAAAATTCGGTGTTGTACCCGCATCACAACGTCAGTTTCCACTATCAGTCGTCTATCCCCGGTTTCGTGACTGAGGGGCCGAATAGTCAGGGCGCGGGCGGCGATGCCGTCCTGATTGCGCTGCGCGAATCGGGCGCGCCCGCCTCACACAGCTATATCGACAATTGGGACTCGTGGGCATCCAATGAGCCGACCATCGACGCCAACGCCACCTTCACCGCGCTGATGGCCTACCTGTCGAAGTAGCCCCATCCCATATCGTAGGGGCGACCCACGGGTCGCCCTTCCGGTTTATCGTATGAACTATCGTAGAGGCGACCCACGGGTCGCCCTTCCAGTTTATCGTATGAACGGTTGGCGGATGACCGTTTTGATCTTTTCCGGCGCGACTTTGCGCGGGTCGCTCAGGTAGATTTCGTGATGTCTCTGACCCAATCTCCAACCGTTTTCCTCAATGTGCTGATGTAACCGCGCCACTGTCGGGCCTTCTGTGTTATACGACCCCAAGTGCATAATCTGCACCGCTTCGCCCTCGTGATACGCCTCAAACCGAACCTGTTCTAATGCCGCTGAAGGTTTTTTCTTGCCGACGATTTTGCACGATTTTGCATGTTTTTGCACGATTTTGCATGTTTTTGCACGATCTTGCATGTTTTTGCACGATCTCGCATGTTTTTGCACGATCTTGCATGTTTTTGCACGATCTTGCATGTTTTTGCACGATGTTACACGGTATCGCGGCGCGTCCCTAAAACCAATCCGACCACGAACGCCGATGCGCCCGTAACCAGTGTGACGCCCAGCATAATCAGCCCTTGTTTCCGGCGTTTTGGCGGGGCGATGATGATGGTTGAAGTCCCCTTGCGCCCGGTCATATACAGGCGATTTGCAGGCGGGCGATTGACGGGTGGCCGCCACGTCCGTTCATACTTTGAGCGTTTGTTCAGCTTGGTGATTTTATGGGCGGGGAGCATACCGGCTTGGGCGCGTGCTTCGGGCGTGACTGCGACGGCGTTATTGGCTGGCGTGATGAGTGAGCCGTGTCGGCGTGCATATACTTGCGTGAATTCCGCGCCGAATAACAGGATTTGCGCCGAATAAAAAATCCAGATCAGGATGATGATGAGCGAACCAGCCGCCCCATACGTCGAAAGCACGCCGCTTCTGCCCAAGTAAATCCCCAGAACCGCTTTACCCACCGCGAACAGGATTGAGGCCAATATCGCGCCGCCCCAGACATCATGCCAGTGAATTTTGGCGTCCGGTAAGACTTTGTAGATGATGGCGAACAACAACGCGATGAATGCCAGCGAGATCACCAAATCCAAGATCTGAAGGAAGGGGCCGGTGTCAGGAGACAGCGTAAGCAAGAGTTGATGGACATAGGTGATAAAAGAACTCAGGATTAACGAGACCAGCAACAGGAACCCGACCCCCAACACCATACCGAAGGCGAGGACGCGGCTTCGGATGATGCGGCCAATACCGATTCCCGGCTTCACTTGCACGCCCCAGACCGTGTTTAACGCATCTTGAAGCTGCCCGAACACGCCGCCCGCGCCGATCAGAAGCGCGATAGCGCCGATGATGGCCGCGATGATGTTATCTGAAGGTCTGCTGGTGTTTCGGATGAGTTCTTGAACCATATCAGCGGCTTGACTGCCGACTAAGCCGCGAAGCTGCTCATCAAGCTGCCCCTGTACCGCTTCACGTCCGGCGATCATGCCAGCGATAGCGATCACGACGATCAGGAATGGGGCGATTGAAAAGGTCGTATAGTAGGCTAACGCAGCGGCCAACCGGGGCGCACGATCTTTATTCCACTCTTCGAACGTCTCTTTGATGAGTGGAATAAACTCTTTGACTCTGGACATGATTCCCCTATAGTCATCTGTTTTCCTACATCAATTTTGTAACTTATCTCTATTATACCAGCCACGCTCTAGGCGTCATCAGTCGGCGTACCTATATTTGGTAGCCGCACAAATTGATCTTGGCTCATGTTCAGACTGTGTGAAATGATTACCAATGTAGGGACGCCCTTCTGGGCGTCCGCCTGTTCCGAAAACGGACGGCAAGAATGCCGTCCCTACAATCAATACCTTCGCCAAAATCCGATTGATACCATCCATCATCAGCGGACGCGGCAGGCCGTGTCCCTACAATAAAAACCCGTCACGGGAGAATTTGTAGGGACAACGCCCGCGTCGTCCGTGATAATCAAAATTGGCGAAGGTATTGACAATTGGTCGTCATTTCACCCCGTCTGAACATGAGCCTTGATCTTTAATGGGCGGGGGAGTAACCCCGCCCGATTGGTTTTGGCCTTAACCTGTTGGGTCAGTGTTGGTTGCCACCGGAGCAGGTGTGCTGCTTGGCGCTAGAATCGCCGTCGGTAAGGGCGGGTTGGTCGCTGTCGGTGGGACGCTGGTCGGTGGGACGCTGGTCGGCGGTATATTCGTCGGCGGGCGATTGGTGGCTGGTTGCTGAGTCGCCCCCGGTACAGGTGTAGAGGTCGGGGCGCTGGGGGTTCGGGTTACGACCACCACTGGGGCGGGCGGCACGGTCATGACCGGTTCAATCGTCGCGCCCGCCGGATTATCTGTTGCGCCGAGTGTGTTAGATACCCATGCCGTGCCGCCGCTGGGTAGTTCAATCAGATACCACGTCCCGCTTTGCGCGATGATGGGGAAGGTGTCGCCTTGTTTGGCCGTGCCTGCGACGGCGTAATTCGTCCCCGGCCCTGTCCGCAGATTGACTGATTGTCCCGTGATGGTGATGGTCGCACGGACGCCATCAAACGCACGGGCGCAACGGAAGCCGATGGTCGGTTGCGCGGTTTCTGGGTGGACATTGGCGCGGTCTGCGCTCTTGAGGAGGTCGGTGTCGCTATCCATCCATGAGCCGCCGCGTGTTACACGGTCTCCGAAGCCGTCTGGTTTTTCGCGCCCGTCACCAGCGATATACGGGTAAGCGCTATACAAGCTGCTCGTCCATTCCGAGACGCTACCACTCATATCCAGCGCCCCGACCCATGACGCGCCCCCCGGAAGCGTCCCGACGCCAACACGCGCTTCTCCTTCAGTCCAGTTATGGACGGCGTTTTCATCAACCCATTCACTCCCCCACGGGTAGGTCAAGCCGTCTGTGCCGCGCCCGACATATTCCCATTGGGCTTCTGTCGGTAGGGTTGCGCCGCGTGTGATGCAGAAATCTCGCGCCTCAAACCATGTCACATGGATGAGCGGATGGTCGGCGGGGTCGGTGTCCCCTGCGCTCTCGGCTCTCAGCCCGGCGAGACGGTCAAAATCGCCCCGCGTGACCTCGGTCTTGTCCACCCAGAACGGCGCATCGAAGCACATTTCATGCTCAGGCTGCTCGTCATTATCGCCAGAATCGTCGCCCATCATGAAGCAGCCGGGCGGGATGAGTACCATCGTGATGCCATCCTCAAAGGTCTGTTCCACCGGTTGCCAATCGCCGTTGGCGCTGATTCGCACGTTAGAGATGGTTTGCATAACGGCGGTCATATCAGGGGGTTGGGTCGCGGTGGGGATAGGCGTCGGCGTTGGGGTGAAAGACGGCGTGTGAGTCGCCGTAGGAGTCGCCGTCGCGGTGGCAGTAGGCGTAGGTGTGAAGGTCGGCGTGGGTGTGAAGGTGGGGGTCGGCGTCCAGAGCGTGGCCGTCGCGGTCTGCCCCTCAAAGTAAATGGCGGTTATCTCCGCCTGTACGGTTTCGCCGAAGTTCGGGGTATAGGTCGGAGTCCACGCCGTCGCGGTCAAAGTCGCGCCTTTGTCCAGTGTGGCGATGGCGGCCTGTCGTGCGCTGAGAGTCGCGATGTCCGTCGGTTGAACTGTATCGGTTGGGCTTGGCGTATTCGTGAGCGTTGGCTCTGGTGTCGAGGTCGCTGATGGTTCAGGTAAAGCTGTCGCGGTATCGGTCACTATAGGAGACTGCTCAAGCGTATCAGTGGCGCTGATTAGGGCGGACGCTTCGGTTATATCTGGTTTAGCGGTTTCTGTAGCGGTGGGTACGGCGGTGTCTGTGTTGAGAATCTCAATCGCGCCAGAGGAGGTCGCTGTAAAAGCATCTGCAACACGAGTTGGGGTCATCAGACCGGAAAGCATCGGCCATCCCAATACGGCTGCCAAGACGACAATCGTCAAGACAACGCCTGCGATAATGCCCGGCTTCAGGTTGCCGCGTTTGGGCGCTTGAGGCGTCTCATACACGGTTTGACCGTGCGTGGGCGGCGTAGGTTGGGACGGGGTAGGGGTATGTGCCATGCCGGACGGGCGCGGTTTCACCAGTTTGAAGGTGAAATAATTGGTTGTGTCGGCATGAACCACGTTGATGGCGGCGTTGAAGGCTTGGGCGAACTGCGTGCAGTTGGGGAAGCGGTCAGGCGGGTTTTTCGCCATCGCCCGCGCCATCACCAGCAATAGGCTGGGCGGGACATCTGGGCGGATTGTGTTTAGCGCAGTGGGCTGTTCGTTCTCGATTTTATACCACAACGACGGCACGCTATCGGCCTCAAAGGGCAGCCGTCCTGCTACTAGTTGATAGGCGGTCACGGCCAGCGCGTATTGGTCGGCGGCGGGCGTGAGGTCTTGCTGAGTCCATTGCTCTGGCGGCATATAGCTGGGCGTCCCCATCGCCATATTCGTGCCGGTCAGGTTGGTTGCGCCGGTCAGGAGTTTGGCGATGCCGAAATCGACGATGAACGCTTGCCCCTGATTGTTGAACATGACGTTTTGCGGCTTGATGTCGCGGTGGACGATGCCTTGCAGGTGGGCATAATCGAGCGCGCTGGCGAGATGTTCGAGCAGTAGCCCGACTTCTGGTAAGCTGGCACGCGGGCGGCCTTGTTCTGCGGCCTGTTTGATGCGTTCCGAAAGGCTGCCGCCGGTCAGGTATTGCATGACCACATAGTTGATGTCGCGATCTATCCCGAAGTCATACACCCGCACGATATGGCTGTGTTCAAGATTGGCTGCGGTCTGCGCCTCGCGGATGAAGCGGGTACGTAGTTCCGGGTTATCCGAGCCGAGGTTGATGATTTTTACGGCGACCTCACGCTTGAGGCTGTGGTCATAAGCGCGGTAGACCGCGCCCATTCCGCCTGAGCCGATCAAATCGCGCAGTTCATATTTACCGAGAGTCTGTCCAGTCAATGTGTTGAGCATAATTGGGTCACAATGCGAGTATGTAATAATCTTTGTGATTTTAACCTAGTTCTCATCAGATGGCTTGTTTTCACTCCATACAAAAAATAAACCTATTATCAGTGGCTATATTGACAAAAACTGTACATTAGTTCTGTTATTAGAACATCTGTTTTGTAAGGAAAATGGTTTATGCCGCATGTGCGATTTAGCAGTCACCTACAAAAATTCTTTCCCACCCTCCAACAAAACATCGTTGTAGAGGGAAAAACCGCAGCCGAGGTCGTGGCGGCGCTGAATCAGCGCTACCCCGGCCTCGGCGCATATCTGGTCGATGAACGTGGGGCGTTGCGGAAGCACGTCAATATCTTCATCGGCCAAGACATGCTTGCTGACCGCAAAACCCTACAAGACGCGGTGAGCGACGACCATATCCTTTTTATCATGCAAGCGCTTTCTGGGGGGTAAAACACCATGACCGATGTGATGATTTTAGGGACGCGAAAGGGCTTACTCATCTTTGAGAGAGACGACCTAGCGTGGCGTTTCCGCAGTGAGAGTTTTAAGGCGCAGCCAGTCTCACACGCGACGCTGGACTCGCGCACGGGGACGCTCTGGGCGGCGATTGACCACGGTCATTGGGGCAACAAGTTGCACAGGTCGAATGATTTGGGCGTGACGTGGGCAGAAGTCGCCGCACCGACCTTTCCCGAATCGGCCATCATGTTCACCGGCTTCTCAGAGGGTGACGAGCAACGCGCATCCAAGCCCGCCGTCGTCAGCTATATCTGGCTGATTCAACCCGGCGGACTCGATCAGCCCAACCGTATATATATCGGCACAGAACCCGGCGGCCTGTTCCAGAGCGATGACAACGGCGAGACGTTCCATCTGGTCGAAGGGCTGTGGAATCGCCCAGAGCGTGAGAAGTGGTGGTTCGGCGGCGGGCGTGACCACCCCGGCGTGTGTTCGATTTGCGTTGACCCGCGTGACAGCCGTCACGTCCTGATCGGGATTAGCGTTGGCGGGGTGTATGAAACCCACGATGACGGCGCGACATGGGAAGCCAAAAATAAGGGCTTGTTCGCCAATTACTTGCCCGACGGGTATGCCGAGTTCGGCCATGACCCGCATTTCATGGCGATGTCGCCGTCCAACCCCGATGTACTGTGGCAGCAGAATCACTGCGGCGTTTTCCGTAGCGCAGACAGCGCCCAGACGTGGACGGACATCTCGCAGAAAGGCGGGCCGGTTTATTTCGGCTTTCCGATTGCGTTGGACGCCAAAGACGACCAGACCGCGTGGGTTGTCCCCGCGATTGACGCCGAATATCGCGTGGCGGTAGAGCAAGCGTTGTGCGTGTGTCGGACGGCGGCAAGACATGGACGGCCTTGCGCGAGGGGCTGCCCCAGACTTATGCGTTCGATGTCGTATTCCGCCACGCGCTGGACATTGACGGGGGGCGGCTGGCATTTGGGACGACCACCGGCAACCTGTATGTGTCGGACAATCGGGGTGATACGTGGGAGTGCGTGGGTGGCAATCTCCCGCCGATTTATTCGGTCAGATTTGCGACGGTGTAAGGTGTAAATGGGCGCAGCGTGCTGCGCCCCTACAAATACCGCATATTCGTAGGGGCGACCCATGGGTCGCCCACCCGTCGATAAAATATGCGAATCCCATTTATAGGGTCGTTCGCTATCCATCCATAAACCTGCCGACCCATCGGGGGACATCGCACAGCCGTGATGTCCCCTCTTTTTGGGTTAAATCCGCACCTGTGCATACAATATCTTTAGCATAGATAACATAGGTGGGGGAAACTAAAACTTGGATACGCAAAGACGCCAATTCCAACTCAATGTGCCGGGGCTACTCAAAGTCTTGGCCGAAAACCTATATTCCAACCGCAAGGTCGCCATCCGTGAATTGATACAGAACGCGCACGACAGCATCATGCGCCGCGTGATAGCGAACGGGACGGACATCTCTTTTGGGCCGCGCATCCAACTCCGCGCTGACCCCGCCAACAGCATCCTCACCATCATGGACAACGGGGACGGGATGGACGATAACGACATCATCCAATACCTGACGACCATCGGCAACAGCTACACCCGCGAGGTCGGCAGCACGCTAGAATTTCTGCACCCTGAGCGCGCCAGCGCCCTCATCGGGCAATTCGGGATGGGATTCCTCAGCGCCTTCTTAATCGCCTCAGAGGTCAAACTTTATACGCGCAAAGCGGGCGGGCAGGGCTGGTCATGGTACTGTGATGCCAGCGAATTTTATGAGATGAAACCGGCGGAGGTCGCGTCCGTCGGGACGTTCATCGAACTCAAGCTCAAGCCAGAGGCCGAGCCGTTGTTGAACGCCGATGAGTTGACGCAAGCCGTCCGCCGCTATGCTGATTTCTTGTCCGTGCCGATTTATGTCAATACGCGGGTGCAGCCGGTCAACCTGATGACCCCGCCGTGGGAATCCGACACGCCGGATAAGGCCGTGAAAGAATATCTTGAGCGCACCTTCAATCAGCGCGAGGTGCTGCACACCGTCATCTTGCGCGACCAGATTATCGACCTCGGCCACGATACGCTGACCGTGCCGTTGCGCGGGGTGATGTTCATCCCGCCCAGTTCCGTCGTTTCACTGCGTGAGTACGGCGATGTGATGGTCTATATCCGGCGCATGTTCATCACCGACCAAGAGCGCGATTTGCTCCCGTCATGGGCGCGATTCTTCCGGGGGGTGATTGACTGCGCGATGCTGCAACCGACGGCCTCCCGCGAGAGCCTCCACCAAGAGGAATCGTTTATGGCGGTGCGGCAAGCGTTAGAGGCGCAACTTCTGGCCGAACTGCGCCGCGTGGCGTATGAACAGCCACAGGTTTGGCGGCGGATTGTCGTCAGCCATACCGACCTCGTGTTGGGCTGGGTGACGGTCAACGACGAATTTTTTGACCAAGTGGCTGATTTACTCCCCATCCAGACCTCACGCGGCGCGATGCTGCTCAAGGATTATCTGGCGCAGACCGGAAACGTGTTTTATTACGTCACCCAGCAAATCGGGTCGCTCCAAGACCAACTGCTCGGTGAGGGGTTTGAAGTGCCGGTGATTGATGCGTCATGGTTCGCCGTCAAGCCGTTTTTGGAGAAGTATGCCAGCCGCCTGCCCGCGCAGTCGCGTCTGGTGCAGATGGACGGTGACGCCAAGAAGCTGATGCAGCCGGTAGACGACTCGCGCTATGACGGGCTGGTGATGTTTTTCCGCAAGCACGGGATTGTGGCTAAAATCGCGTCGTATAAACCCCACGGCGTGCCGGGGCTGATGCTCTACCCGCGCAATGCCGATGCGATGATTGAAGCCCGTCGCGCCCTCGAATCCGATGAACTGAGCGACCCTTTCGCTGAAATCGTCTCGGATTATCTGTCACAACAGGGGGACGATGACGACAGCCAGCCTACCGGCGTCCTCTACCTCAATGCGTCGTGTGTGTTGGTGCGCCAATTGACGGAACCCGCCGCCGCGCCCATGCGCGATTCGGTGTTGACGCTGATTCACCAAATCGCCAAATTATTCGCTGGGCGCACATTGACCGCACAAGACGCCGCTACTGCTTTTAGCGGGGTCACGCAGTCGATTATCGAGGTGATGAATCATGGGTGATGAGATTAATTACTGGAAGTTGTTCTCGGATAGCTTTAATTTCCGTTATACCAACCCACAGGCCACCGTCGGCATGATGCGACAGGCCAGCGCACTCGCCAAGCAAGCGGGCGATTTGCAATATGGGCTGTATGTTGACCATTGGTTGCTGCAAACCCTGATTAATGTGACTGGCGACTATGATGAGGCGTTGGACTTGGCCGTACAGACCGCCGTCGAAGCGCGTAAGCGCACTTATCGTGAGCAGATGGAGCGAGTCTGTGTGCATGAAGACCTGATTAGCGCGTACTTGGGCATTGACCCCATCGGCCATGCCAAGCTAATTGAAGACGCGATGACTTATATGGAGCGTGAGACGGATTCCTCAATTGAGTGCTATTACTGCCTGTTGTCACTGCGGGCGAATTTCGAGATAACTTTTGGCGCGACGGAAAAAGCGACCCATACCATCCGCCGCTATTACTCCGAAACGCAATCGTATGACCGGCATCATTTTGGCAGCGCTCATGTCGAATTGTGTTCGCTGATGGCCTTGCGCGGCGATTGGGAACGGATGCTGCCATATACCCTGAACGGGATTGAGGTCACGGGTGATAACGTCCAAATGCAAGGCAATGTCGCGACTCTGTGGGCGGCGAGGGCGCTGGCGCTTCGGAAACTCAACCGTGAGGTCGAGGCGTTGGTCGCGTTCCAGCGGGCAAAGGCCAAAGCCGACCTCATGCAAATCCCGATTTACCGCGTGTATTACGACATGATGTGTGATTTTCACCTTGAGGTCGGCGAGGTTGAGGCGGCGCTGATTCTGCGCGAACATCAGCTAAAGGATGTTATCGGCAAAGGGCAACCGTACTGGGAGGCGGTTTTCCGGCTGGCTTATGCCCGTCTGCTCAAACAAATCGGGCGGCCTTATGCTGAACAAGTCAGCCAGATTCGCCAACTTTCGATGAAGCTCAAGAAGCCGGAAGTCGTGCTTGACCCCCTCAGCGCGTTTGAGGCTGAGGCATGACGTTTTTGGTCATCGACATTGGTAGCTCGTCCATCCGCGCCTTGCTGATGGACGATTCTGCACGCCTGATTGAAGGTGCGTCGGCTTCGCATAAGCACAGCTTGTATACCGACGCGGACGGCGCATCCACGGCGGACGCGGACGACTTGCGGGTTAAAGTCGAGTCGTGTATCGACGCCGTATTGACTCACCCCGCCACCGCTGGGATTCGCGCCGTCGGGATGGCGACCTTTGTCGGGAATCTGATGGGCGTCGATTCTACCGGCGCAGCGCTGACTCCGGTCTACAGTTATGCCGATACGCGCAGCGCCGCTGATGCCGATTCGCTTGCCCAAAAACTTGACGCTGCCGACCTGCATCAGCGGACGGGTTGCCGCCCACACAGCAGTTATCACCCGGCAAAATTGCGCTGGTTAGCGCAGACTCAAACGGCGTTGTATGTGTCCGTCCGGCGCTGGATGGATGTCGGGACGTTTGTATATGAAAAATGGTTCGGGCGGGAATGTCCGTGCAGCACGTCCGTCGCGGCGTGGAGTGGGTTGCTCAACCGCGAGAGTGTAACGTGGGATGCAGAGATTCTGGCCGTTTTGGGGCTGGGTGAGTCGCGACTGCCAGTTTTGTCCGATTACAGCGCCCCGCAACGCGGCTTGTCATCAGAATATGCGAGTCGCTGGTCGGTGTTGGCGGATGTCCCGTTCTATCTGGCGGTAGGGGATGGGGCGGCGGCCAACGTCGGGTCGGGCGCGGTGGGGGCGGGTCAATTGGCGTTGACGATGGGGACGACGGCGGCGCTACGGACGGTTAGCGATGTGACGTTGCCGTCAGTTCCGGCTGGGTTGTGGGGCTATCGGATTGATGCACGGCATCATCTGATTGGCGGGGCGACCAGTGAGGGCGGCAATGTGTTTGAGTGGGCGCGTCAGACGTTGAATTTGCCCGCGCCGGATATTGTGGAATCAGCGCTGGCTGCCGCCATCCCAGACCAGCACGGCTTGACGGCGATTCCGCTATTGGCGGGCGAGCGTTCTCCCGGATGGGCGGCCAATGCGACGGCGACGATTCACGGGATGCGCCTTTCGACCACGCCACTGGACATTTTACAGGCGTTATTAGAGGGCGTCGCGCATCGCTTGGCGATGATTGCGGAACAGATTGACGGGGATGGCCTTATCTATGCTGGGGGCGGGGCGCTGCACGCTTCTCCGGCATGGGGGCAGATGATTTGTAACGCGCTCGCCCGCCCGATTGCGCTGTTGGATGAGCCGGAAGTCACGGCGCGGGGAGTCGCGTTGCTGAGTCGGCGTGCGTTGGATGGCGCGGACTGGTCAGCGATTCCTCCCCGTCTGCGGGGGACGCTCACGCCCGATTCTGCGGCGTCAGACCCCCTCCGCGCCGCCCGTGTGCGGCAGGCGGCGTTGTACGGTCAGATGTATACCGATTAATTCACGGATACGGAAATATGACGGTGGGCGACCCATGGGTCGCCCCTACTTTTGCAAACGTTTAATACTTCGGCCAAATCTCGCCCCAATGGTCTTTTATCATCTGACAGGCTTGGTCACGGGCGAGATGGGCTGAGAAGATTGAACCATCTGTTTTATTGAGCTTTTCACCCAGATTCAGTAACCAGTTTCGCAAATCCCCCTGAATTCCTTCTTCGCTTTCTAAGGCAAATGTCAGCAAGGCGGGGACGGCATCCTCAGATAAGGTATACAGATAGGCTGTGTCCAACTCATAACCCGCTTTGTAGCGCTCGATATTTTGCTGTGCGATGGCATAATCGACATTCATCAAGTTCAACGTCACCAGATAGCCAATCACGCACAGCGTTGTCCCAATCCCAAAAATCCGGCGGGCGGGCAGGAACAGCGCCGCTAGAAATACGACATAGAGCGCGGCCAGCCACGCCATAAACGTGTGCGTGTAGACTCGCAGATGCGTGAGTCCGTAGACTTGCTCATACAACGTCATGCGCCCAGACGCTGACAACAACATGACTCCGGTCAGCACCACGACCCCCACCGAGAGGGCGCGGAAAATTATATGATGTAGCCGTGATGGGCGATTTGTGACCGCGTTCAACCACAAAATCAGGCCGAGCGTCATACATGAGACGGCTACCAACTCAAAGAATCCGCGCCGCGCATATTGGGCATACGTCCAGCCGCCCTCTAGCGTGATGTTGTCTTGCCCGCCGAAAAAATACGTGAATTGGATGATGACGAACGCCCCGAACAGCAAATTGACGCTGGTCATGACGATACCGCTTTCAATCATACTGAGCGAAAACGGTTTTGACGGCGCTGGCGCTGGGCGTTTTTGGGACGGCTGGCGGTCATCCAATTCTGCCGCGTGTGTGGCGTCCTCAGCTGCATCGTCCGGTATACGGGTTTCAGCGGCACGCGCTGCGATTTTGGCGGCTTTGGCCGCTTGGATACGTTGACGCAGCACGCTATACGCCAGCGCTCCGCAACTTAACCACGCCACACCGAGCATAAAAACCCACCGCGGGAGCGCTTCTTGAAGCCCATCCAGCGAGAAGTTTGAGAAAAGTTGCCCTAGATAGTCGTCAAACATCGCATCGGCGGACGCCAACAGCCCGCCAAACACCAAGATAATCGGGAGGGTAATCAGCAGACCGCGAAAAATCGACTTGAGTAATTTCGTGTTGAGCAATTGGCGCGAGCATAGCCACGACCAGACCTCAGAGACTTGTCCGGTGGGTTCAACAAGGATGTCGAGGCCGGTATTGATGACCACCTTTGCTTGCGTAGGCAGGCTGGTTTCATCTAGGGCTTGCTCATTCTGGCGGTAATACAACAGGGTCAAGCCCAGCCACAAGGCCGCCATGATATTCAAACTCGTAATGAGTAAGTCAGCGCGGACGGCCACCATCACCGCGAAAAAAACCAGCGGGATAATCACCCACAGATTCCGCCGCTGCGAGGGTTCACCGGCGATTCGGGCGAACGCGAACAGCAAAATGAGCGCAAGTCCGACGAACAGCGGGAAGGACAGCCCAATCATCCGTTCATAGAACATCAGATTGGCCGCCCAGCCCGCCCCTAAACCCATCACCACGGCGATAATGGCTAAACGTTGCTTATCCATAAGGGTTGCCTCTTGATATAGAAACCCCGCCATTTTCGTAGGGATTAGGCCTGCCTTGTCTGTTTTACGCTGAACAGGGCGCAACACGCTGCACCCCTACGAGGTGCCGGTTAGATAATATCTACAGACAATCAAGCCGGATTGCTTAAACCGCCTCTTTAGCCGCCCATTGCGGCGAGGACGCGCTCCAAGACTTGGAGTGCGGTCAGGTTGCGGATGACATAACCGGTTTGCATGGCCTCTGGATTGGCGAAATTGGCGCTGTCCGCATACCCACCCGGTGGGAATGACGGGTGAATCCCGTCTCCACTCAGGCCGCGATATGGCAGGTTATCCAGCGACGCTCTTAAGTCCCATAGCGGGACATCCCGTCTGGCGGCCACGTCGCGGATGATGTTGCTATAGGTATCTACGTTGCCATCGTAGCCCTCGCGGTGCGGGATGGTCGTCAGCACGGGGATGACACCGCGCCCAATGCAAATATCGATGATTCGATTCAGGTTGAAGTCGAATTGTTCGGGCGCGACATATAGGATGTCATTCGTCCCCAATTCAATCAAGGCGATGGACGGCTTGATGCGGTCTAGCTCACATTCCAACGGCGTGGTCTCGGCTGGACACAGGTTTGTGTCACGCGACCCCGGGTAGAGCAGGTTATCCGTCGTCCAGCCGCCTTTTGCTGCCGCTGATACGTTGGTGAAGCTGTTGAATCCGGACGCCGTAAATGTGTTAATGACGTACTGCAAATTCCCATAGCCGCCGAGATTGTATTGTCCGCGCCCGATGGCATCATACGAGTATTCGCTGACCGTGATACTGTCGCCCACTTTGGCGAATCTGCCGTAATTATTGCCCAAGGCACGCCCGCGCTGATAAATCGCGCTGACGCCGCGCACCGTGACGGCTGCCTCGCTGGTCGCGCCGGTTGTCGTCCCGACGGCCACGCTGACTGATTCGACATATAGGGCGGCCACCCAGCCGGTCTGACCGTTGGCAGTCACGTTCAACCATGCCCCGTCAGCGCTGCGCCCGATGACTTCTAACGGAGTCCCGCCGCGCAAATCTGCGAGGACGGCGGCGGCGGTGCTGGCGTCAGCGCGTAAGCGGAGGGTGATTCCGCGTTTGACCGCTGCACCGCCAGAGGCCGGTTCTGCGACGGTCTGGGCTGGTGCGGCGGGGTCGGTAGTCGTGGTCGGCGTGGTGATTGTGCCACCGTCTGCGGTCATGACGGGGACAGTGTTCAACGCGATGAACAGTTCGACATAGCCAGACGCCACCCATCCGGCCTGACCTTCGGCGGTCTGGACGTTCAGCCAATTGTCATCAATCGTGCGACCTAAGACCGACAGCGACGTGCCGCCCGCCAATTCAAGGATGACCTCACCGACGGGTGAAGGGGTCTGGCGCAGGCGCAGGCTGGTGGACATGCTTTTTACACGAGCGTCCGAGGGCGCTTGGGCGGTTAGACTCCCCGTAAATAACGGGAACAGACTGACGCATACTAGGAAGAATATCTGCCAACGACGCATTGTTAATTGTCCTCACACAATTGGATTTATGGGTGACATTATAACGGAATGATTTCATTATTATGGGCGAGCGCGCATTTTGACGAGTGGCGATGTCCCTACGATAGATATTGGCGCATGTTCAGACTGTGTGAAATGATTGCCAATGTAGGGACGCCCTTCTGGGCGTCCGCCTGTTCCGAAAACGGACGGCAAGAATGCCGTCCCTACATCACTCGATTTGAACATGAGCCTAGATATTATTTCGATGATGGGCGGTGGCGGACGCC
>DAOTTP010000263.1:0-1512 GCA_034437835.1 Anaerolineae bacterium
GTGTTTAGTTTCACCACGGCGAATGTGTGCGGGTCGATTCCTTCCTTCCCGTACACCGTCCCAAACAACATGCCCGCAACCTTAATCCAAGCGATTCAGTGCGCCAATGTCAACGGCGCTGGCGCAGACACCATCAATTTGAATGGTCTGACGGTGACGTTGACCGACTCGTATGAAAATTTCGGCGGCCTGACGGGTCTGCCGCAAATCAGAACGAACATCACCGTCCGAAACGGGACGATCACCCGCAGCGGTAGTAATGAGTTCCGCTTACTCCAAGTCAGCGGCGCGGGCATTTTGAGCTTGCACGATATGACACTCACCAACGGCGGCGGCGCAACCTATGCCCTATGGGGGGGTATCCTCAGCGCCGACCCGGGTAGTACAGTGAGGATTTGGCGCAGCACCATCAGTGGTGGGAGCGTCTCTACCGGTTCCAACGCTGGAGGCATTTTCGCCGGTGGCACCTTTGTCATGGCGAACAGCCGAGTCCAAGGCAATACGGCTGGACTTGGCGGCGGTTTGGGCTTGCAAAGCGGCCCGGTGATCATCAGCAACAGCGTGATTTCGGGCAATATCGCCACCAGCGGCGGCGCGATGTATATCCCCAACCTGACCGTTAACGATATCACGATCACCAACAGCACCATCACAGGCAACTACGCGACGGATTCCGTTGCGACAGCGACGGGCGGCATCCTGAGCAATATCAGCGGTGCAGACCTGATTTTGCAAAACGCCGTTTTGTGGGGCAACAGCAACAATGGCGGAACCGCCCCGCAAATCGTCAACACGTCTGGCACAAATATGGCCACCAACAGCATCATTGAAGGCGGGCAATTCGGCGCGTTAAACAGCAATCCGTTGTTCGTGACGCCGCTTATCCCGTCTGCCACGCCCTCGACGGCCGGTAACTTCCAATTGGCGGACTCAAGTCCAGCGATTGACGCGGGCGCAAACGTTAACGTCCCAGTGGATACCTTTGATGCCGATGGGGATACAAACCTCACCGAAGATGCGCCCGACCTTTCTGGCAATACCCGTCGTGTGAATGATACCGGCGTGACCGATACCGGCAACGGCACAGCCCCGATTGTTGACTTGGGCGCGTATGAGAAGCAGACCGATAGCCCCGCCGCCGTCGCCAATGTGGACTACTGTAATCTCCAATTCCCATTCACATTCACCATAGAGGGCGGCAACACCTCGCCGCTGATTTATGGCGGAATTTACGAAGATGACGCAGGGGTTTTGACCTCTACTGCCGGGGCGCACCCCAGTATCGTCGGTCAAGTCGGTTACGGCCCGTTGGGCAGCGACCCGACCGGCAATGCCAGCTGGCTGTGGTCTGCCACGGTCTTCAATACCCAAGTCGGCAATAACGACGAATATCAAGGCAGCTTCACCACCCCGAATGTACCGGTCAGCACCCAATACGCCTACACCTACCGTTTCTCGGTGGACAGCGGTGCGACTTACACCTATTGCGACAACGACGGCAACGGCACGAAC
>DAOTTP010000264.1:0-9566 GCA_034437835.1 Anaerolineae bacterium
TCTGAGGCGTACCCGTATCTTGCGGATGGGACACGCGAACGGGATACTGGGGATAGAACGGATGTGCGGCGCGTCCTTCGGGGTGGGTCGTGGTACGACAACGTTATAGTTAACTTCCGCGCTGCGTGCCGTTACGGGAACGTCCCGGATATTTCGAGCAACGATAGGGGGTTTCGTCTCGCCCGCTCTTAATAGTTCTGATTTTCTGGGTTCTGATTTTCTGCTTTTCTGGGCAGTTGCTTTGGGGGCTTGGGGGCATAGCCCCCAGAAATGGACTCCCGCCCTAGCGGGAAATTTTTTGGCGCGTGGGGGTGGGTGGGGATGTGGGGCGGGGACAACATGGCGGGCGGGGACATGGCTCCGCCCCTACGAAAACCGTGTGTTTGGTAGGGGCGCACCGGTGTGTGCGCCCACCAAACACGCCCCTACAAGCGATTTTTCTCATCGCGTTCGGATTGAAGCAACGCTTTTTTACGCCCGACGCCCCAGCGGTAGCCGGTCAGCGCCCCGTTTGACCCGACCACCCGATGGCACGGAATCACCAGCGCGGCACGGTTGGCCGCGCACGCCGACGCCACCGCCCGCGCCCCGCTAGGCATGTCCAGCGCCGTCGCGACCTCTTGATAGGTGCGCGTCTGGCCGCGTGGGATGGCTTGTAGCGCCGTCCAGACGCGCCATTGAAAAACCGTGGCCTGAATATCCAGCGGGATGTCCAGCGGTTCGCCTTCAATGATGTGCGCTAGAATGTGGGCGCCCCATTCCTCTAACCGTGAATCCCCAGCGCTGACCTCGGCATGTGGGTATTCAGCCTGTAAGTCAGACGCGGCTACCTCGGCGTCCTCATACAGTCGGACGGCGCATAATCCGCGCTCGGTAGCGGCCAACATCAGCGCCCCAAACGGTGAGTCTACGGTGGTGTAAGTCATGTGTACCCCTTTGCCGCCTTTGCGGTAAGCCGTCGGCGTCATGCCCAGATGGTCAGCCGATTTTTCGTAAATATGACTCGGTGAGGCATAGCCCGCGCTCAGGGCGGCCTCTAAGACCGGCTCTCCGGCGCGGAGATTCGATTTGAAAGTATTCAGGCGGACGGCCTCGGCGTATTGCTTGGGCGTGAGTCCGAGGACGACCTTAAACGTGCGCTGGATGTGCTGCGGGTCGTAGCCGAATTGTGCGCCCAGCGAGTCCAGACTCAGCGAGTCGGGCTGGTCGATATTGGCGCAGACGTATTCAGCCACCGATTGGGCGAGTTGCGCGGACGGGTCACGCGGGACGGACTCAGTAGGGCGGCAGCGCTTACAGGCGCGGAATCCGGCGGCTTCTGCGGCGGCTGGGGCGCTGAAGAATGTCACGTTCTCACGGAGAGGGGTGCGGCTGGCGCATCCGGGGCGGCAGTAGATTTTGGTGGTGCGGACGGCGGTGAAAAACGCCCCATCATAGGATTTGTCACGGGTGCGGACGGCTTCCCAGCACGCATCAGGATTTAGCGGAGTCATCGTGTGTTCCCCTCATAAAACATAGCTTGATTCTACGCCGATTGCGTGCGCGAATCTATCGGATTATGGAGATGTAATCCGACCTTTGCCCGCGTTTTAGGTGAATACCCAACGATATATGGTAACAGGGGCTATATAGTCCTGAGTCGTTTGTCCGTATCCGCCGATTCTTGTACAATGCGGGCGTCAGGATAGACAGAAATATAATGAAGGGATACGCCCATGATGAAACGAATTTTTGCGGTGCTGCTGCTGGTTTTGCTGGTGGTCAGCGCTGTTCAAGCACAAGGGACAATCACTGCGGCGTCTATTGACGCCAACATTCGTAGCGGCCCCGGCACCGAGTGGCGGATTGTCGGCGTTGCCAAGCCCAATACGACCATCGCGCTAGACGGTCAAGCGTTTGATGGGTCATGGGTTCGCGGCATCACATCCACCGGCATCACCGGCTGGATGTTCCGCGCCAACCTCGCCATCAGCGCAGGCGAGGCCGCCGGTCTAGCGCCGGTCTATATTGAGACTCCGTTCAGCCTGAGCGCTCCCGCGCAAAACGGTGTGATTGGCGGAGTCGCGGCCTCTACTGGCGGCACGACCACCACTGGACCCGTAACCGTTGTCGCGGGGTCTTCCCCTGTGACCGGATTCAACTTTGGCGCACATGTCAGCGGCCTGAGTGGTCAGACCATCGACTGGATGCACGTCGCCGGGATGAACTGGGTCAAGCGCCAAGTGAAATGGGTTCCCGGCAACGACCCCAACGGTTTGCGCGGGATGGCCGATGAAGCCCATAACGCCGGATTCAAACTGTTGGTCAGCATCGTGGGTGAACCGAGCCGCGTGACTGAACCCGGTTACTTTGACCAATACGCGGCCTATGTCGCGGGCGTTGCGGCCAGTGGGATGGACGGCATTGAGGTCTGGAACGAGCCGAACATTGACCGCGAATGGGCATCGGGCGCAATCAGCGGCGCGAATTACACCGAATTGTTGAAGCGGGCATATCCGGCCATCAAGAACGCCAATCCGAATACGCTGGTCATCAGCGGCGCACCGTCCCCAACCGGATATTTTGGCGGATGCAGCCCCGCCGGTTGCGACGATAAGCCGTTCATTGAGCAGATGTACGCGGCGGGCGCGGCCAATTATATGGACTGCCTCGGCGTCCACTATAACGAGGGTACATTGCCCCCGTCGGCCACCAGCGGCGATGCACGCGGGAATCCGTTGCATTACACGCGCTACTACCCGACCATGGTCAATACGTATCTGACCGCGTTCCGTAGCACGCGCAAACTGTGCTTCACCGAACTGGGCTATCTGTCTAGCGAGGGATTCCCCGGTCTGCCGGGCGGATTCGCGTGGGCGTCCGAGACTTCTGTCGCTGAACAAGCCGCGTGGATTGACCAAGTGGTGACGACGGCGGCCAATAGCGGGCGCGTCACGCTGTTGATTGTCTGGAACATGGACTTCACCGGCTGGGGCGAAGACCCGCAGGGTGGCTTCGCGCTAATCCGTCCGGGCGGCGATTGTCCGGCTTGCCGTGCGTTAGCGGAATAACCTCACCCACTAGCTAGGGCAAACGCACCAAATTTAGATGAGAGAAGAAGATGATATAGGGTGACGGACGCGCCGTTGCGCGTCCCTACCATAATCGTCATTCGTAGGGACACCCAACGGGGTGTCCGCCGAAATTTGAGATTTGATGCGTTTGCCCTGACCTCCTTAGCCGTCTTGCCATGATGGAAAGGGGGAATCTGATAGCGTAAAAAAAGGACGTTCATCATGCGATTTTTACAAGTCCTCCTATTGTTAATGCTGATGGCCTTCCCATCAGCCGCGCAAGGTGCGCCGGACGCCATCAATGACGCGCTGGCGGCTTTGAATCAACAATTGGGGTTGAACCTGACGCTGGGCGATGTGTATTGGACGTGGGAACAACAGACCTTCCTCGACGGGGCGCTGGACTGTGCCAAACCCGGCCAAATCACCACGCAAGGCTCGGTGATTGGTTATGTGTTCAAGTTCACATGGGCGAACGAAATTTATGAATATCATGTGTCGGCTGACCGTTCGCTGACCGTGTTCTGTGATAAGAAGGCAGACAGCGGCACGCCGATAGAATTGGTCGATGCGGTGGGGATTGATGACCCGCTGGAAATCTCTAACCGGTTGTGTCCGCCGCCGCCCGCGCCGGATAAGCTGTATATCCGGTCACGCTTGACGGGTGGGATTGAAGGGCGTATTTCAGCGGGTGGGGGGGCGCTCAATTTGCGCGTCACGCCCAGCACCGATAGCCAAATCCTGACCCAGATGGCGGAATTATCCGCATTCGTCGTGGCTGAACGCGCCGTCCCAGTCTGCGATGTTCAAGGCTATCTGTGGTGGCCGGTGATTTATGACGGTGTGAGCGGGTATGTCGCTGAGGGGCAAGCTGGGGAATATTTCCTTGAGCCACTGCCTCCGGTGAGTGGTTTGCCCGTCACGCGTACGCCCATCACGGCTGCCAATCTGCCTGTGCTGAACGAGGCGGCCATCTTGCAAGGCAATTTCCAATCCTCAGCGGTGGCGTGGTCGGCGTCCGGTAAACTGGCCGTCTTGGGTGAAACCGGCGCCGAAGGCGTCTGGATTTATGACACGGCCAACCTGACCTTGCCCCCGCGCCAATATAAGACCAATCCGCGCATGAGCCGCGTTGTTTTCGGCATTGGCGGGCAGGCTGACCTGTTGCTGCTGGGCAGTCAAGAAGGCACGCTGCACCTGTGGGATTTGTCGCCGTCCAGTATTCTGGTCGAGCGACTGGTCTTGAACGGTCACAATTCGGCGATTACGGCAGTGGCGATGTCCCCGGTTGGCGGGCGAATCGCCAGTAGTGGCGGCGTGGCGTTTGCGGTGACTCAAGACCCGGGCAATGAATATGCGGTATTGGTCTGGGATGTCAACAGCGTTCAGCAGGTGTTCGCGTTGCGCGGTCATACCGAGCCTGTGACCGCGATTGTTTTTAGCCCGGACGGTCTGACGCTTGCCACGGCCAGCCTCGATAAGAGCGTCCGGCTGTGGGATATGACCAACGGACAGCAGACCGCCCGTATCGACGCGGGCGCGGGCGCGACGGCCTTAGCTTTTAGCCCGGACGGGGCGACTCTGGCGGTGGGCTATAGCGATGGGACGACTTTGGCGCTATCGCTGGCCGGTGGTATTAGCGCGGGGTCGCTGTTGAATACGCATAATGGCGGCGTGACGGCGCTGGCTTTCACGCCCGACGGCGGGACTCTGGTCAGCGTCGGGTTAGATGCGGCGTTGGCGGCACGGAGCGCGGCTGCGTTACTGAATGGGGAAGCCGCCTCGCGTTTTGCCGTCCCCAAAGACGGCGCGGACGCCTTAGCGCTCAGTCCTGACGGCACGGCGGTGGCCGTCCCACTGCGGTTCTCGTCGCTAGGCATCTTCACAGCGCCATAAAAGCGCGTCCTGAGTGATGAGTCCCGAGTCCTGACATGAGTGTAGACTTGTCTCAGGACTCTTTTTGTTTAGATGAGTTAGAATCGTAAGAACTTGGCGTTTGCCCGCTTCTCAATGATATTGAGTATCATTTAGGGGGCGTATGTTCGACAGTATTATCATCGGGGGCAGCAGTGCGGGATTGAGCGCGGCGTTGACGTTAGCGCGTGCTTTGAAGAAAGTTATTGTATTTGATGACGGGAAACCGTGTAATCGCTTCTCGCACGCTTCGCACGGGTTTTTGACTCAGGACGGGGTAGCCCCATCTGAGATTATCCGGCAAGCAAGGCAGCAGCTTGAGCCTTATAAGAGCGTGGAAATCAAGCAGGCGCGGGTGGTTTCCGTCACGACAATAGTGGGCGGTTTTGAGGTTGTGACCTCTGAGGGCGAGACGTTCCAATGCCGCAAACTATTGCTCGCTACAGGCGTCCGAGACGAGCTTCCGGCGCTTGAGGGGATTGACGCTTTTTGGGGCAAGAGCGTTTTCCATTGCCCGTATTGCGACGGATACGAGCTTCGCGGACAGCCGATGGTTGTTTACGGGCGGGATGAGTCCGTTTTGCATCAGGCGATGTTCGTCAGTAATTTGACCGACAAGCTCACGGTCTGCACCGATGGCGCGTTCACGGTATCCCCTGAGAAGCGCGAGATTTTCGCCAGAGAAGGCATTAAAATCGTCGAGAGTTTTGTCTCTGGGTTACGCGGGACGGGGCATCAAATTGAGGCGATAATGTTCACCGATGGGAGCGAAATCCCATGTGATGCGATGTTTATCCGCCCGACATCGCACCATTCCACGACGCTCGCCCATGATTTGGGATGTCAATTGGATGAGTCTGGTCTGGTGAAAATCGACCTGCTGGGACGGACAAGCACGGCGGGAGTGTATGTCGCCGGTGATTTGTCAAACGCTCGGCGTAATATCGCCATCGCCGTCGCGCAAGGTTCATCTGCCGGACACGCGATCAACCTTGATTTGACGATGGAACGGTTTAGCTATTAGCCAGTGATGCAACTCATAAGCGAAGATATTCTGGTATTCATGGGCGGGCGCGCAAGCGCTGCCCCTACAAAATTTCTCGTGATGTGTGTTCAAAATCGCGTCATCGAATGTCTTGTAAGGGCGCGGCTTGCCCGCCCGCCGCTGAAATTACCCGTACTCTTGTTTCTTCCTGTACGGACGCCCCGTGGGGCGTCCGCATCGTTATTTTTCATGCATTCATTTGATTACTCAATCGGGGTGGTGTCGTCGCTGCCCCAATCCTTCCAACTGCCATCATAGACCGCGCCGCCCGTGAATCCGGCTGCACGATAGGCCAATAAGCCCAAGCTGGCCGAGACGCCGCCGTTGCAGTACATCACCACATCTGCGCCGTCAGAATCCGCGCCCACCTGAGCGAATTTCGCCTTGAGCGCCTCCGGCTCTGAAAAACTACTGTTCGCCCCACCGATCAGCGTCTTGCCGGGGAGATTGACCGCGCCGGGGATATGCCCCTTACGCTTGGCGCGGGCGACCTCGCCGCGAAATTCCTCTGGCGTGCGGACATCTATGAGACGGGTGTCCGTCCCTAATTTCGCCAAGACATCGGCTTTGGTCAGGCGCAAATCCGGGGTGATATTGGCTACGAACGGCAGCGGCGTGATGTCTGGCAGGTCAGCCGTCACCGGACGATTTTCCGCCGTCCACGCCGTCCAGCCGCCATCCAAGACCGAGACTTCGGTGTGGCCGTAATAATTTAGCGCCCACCAGACCCGCGCTGCGAACATGCCGCCCGCTGAGTCGTATGTCACGACATGCACGCCGTCGCCCACGCCGATGCCTGACATGAACGCCGCGAATTTCTCCGACGGGGCGATTTGCATGTGGGCGGGGCCGTCGATGGTGATGTCGGTAATCCAATTGACAAAGCGTGCGCCGGGGATGTGGCTTTTCGCGTAGTCCTCTGGGTAACTGTGATACCACGGCTGCGGGTCGCTGGGCGGGAGGACTTTGCCGCGCACATCCAGAATCACGAGGCCGGGGCGGTCAAGATTGGCGGCTAACCAGTCGGTGCTGACGAGTGGGGTCGGGATTGGGGACATAGAGATTTCTCCTTTTAGGGGAAGTATACTGTGTGATGGCGTCGATATGGTACAATCTCGCTTAATTCGAGTATGTTTTCGCATCACCCACGGAGGGGACGCCATGAAAGTCTTGACCCGCGTTTTGACCCTGATGACCTTGCTGGCGCTGACCGCTACCAGTTTTGCCCAAGAAGCCGAAACCGCCGAAGTCCCCGTGCCACAGGGCTTAGGCTTGCTGATGATTTTGATTGGTCTGGTCGCGGTGCTGGTCGTCGGCTTGGTGATGGCACGCCGCGAAGCTGGCAGCGAAGACGACCTATACTAAAACCCAAAGGCGGCAGACGTGTCGATTCCCAAATTAAACTCGATGCGGATTTTGGAACAGGCCAAAGTCCAATATGAAGTGCTGACTTATCCCGATACCATCCGCGATGCGTCCGAGGTGGCCGAGGCGATTGGCCTGCCTTATTGGATGGTCTATAAGACGCTGGTCGTACAAGCGGACGGTGCGCCCAAACCATTTTTGGTCATGCTGCCATCTGACCAGCAACTTGACCTCAAGAAATTGGCTACCGCCGCCGGAGTCAAGAAAATCCGCATGGCGGCGCACAAAGACGCGGAGGCGCTGACGGGATTAAAGGTGGGGGGCATCAGCGGGCTGATGTTGCGTGATAAAAACTGGACGTTGTTCCTGGATAAGGCCGCCAGCGAGATGGAACATATCGTCTTGAGCGCCGGGCAGCGCGGCTTACAATTGCGTGTGCCAGTTGTGCCGTTGCTGAATTTGCTCCGCGCCCGACTCGCAGACCTCAGCGCCGCAGAGGGTGAAGGCGAACCGGACGCGACAGAATGACGCCCGAACTCCTGTGCGTGATTCTGGGGCTGAGTTCCGCCGTCTTTTGGGGCGCGGGCGATTTTAGCGGCGGATTGGCGTCTCGCAAGCAGCCCGCCGTCTTGGTCGTCCTGATCGCGCAACTGATCGGGACGGCTTTTCTTCTGCTCATCACGTTCCTCATGCGTGACCCGTTCCCCGATTCAAACGGCATTATTATGGCGGCGCTGGCCGGTATTTTCGGCGGCATCGGACTCCTGTTGCTGTATCGTGCGATGTCGCACGGCAATATCGGGGTCGTCGCGCCGGTATCTGGGTTGACCTCCGCGCTAATTCCGTCCATTTACGGGTTTTTCGTTGATGGTGCGCCGGATGTCATCACGCTATTGGGGTTCGTGTTCGCGTTTGGCGCGGTTTGGCTCATCAGCGGCGGGGCAGGGACGGGGCGGCTGACGGTGAAAATTTTGGCCGAACCCGCAATTGCCGGGGCTGCGTTCGGTTTTTATCTGATTTTGCTGAATCACGCCACCTCAGAAGGCGTATTATGGCCGGTGGTGATAGGCCGATTCGCCTCTATCGCGCTCATCCTCGTGGCGGCGTGGCGGTCTAAAGCGCTGCATCGCCCGACTCGCGCCGATTTGCCATTGATGGCGGGCGCGGGCGTGTTCGATACGTTGGGCAATAGCTTGTTCGCGTTCGCGGCGCAGGTCGGGCGGTTAGATGTCGCGTCGGTGTTGTCGTCGCTCTATCCGGCCTCAACCGTGACTCTGGCGGCGGTCTTTCTCAAAGAACGGCTGGGGCGGGTGCAGTGGGTCGGCGTCGGGCTGGCGCTGATAGCCATCGTCTTAATCAGCTTATAGGGGCGTCTTATAGCATGAAAATTTCCCCAAACGACCCATGCCCGTGTCACAGCGGCCTGAAATATAAAAAATGCTGCCGTAGCTATCACGACGGGACGCCCGCCCCGTCGCCAGAAAAATTGATGCGCTCCCGCTATAGCGCTTATGCGCTCAAGAACGCCGAGTACATCATGCGGACGACGCACCCCGATAGCCCGCATTGGCGCGAAAATCGCGTTGTGTGGCGCGGCCAAATCGAGGCGTTCAGCGCGGCGACCCGTTTTGCCGGATTAGACATCCTCGCGGCAGAAGGGGATACGGTCACATTTCACGCCACCTTGTTTGAAGGCGAAGAAGACGAGTCGTATACCGAGCGCAGTCTGTTCGCGCAACACGCTGGGCGCTGGGCGTATATCAAGGCCAGTCCTGAGTGATGAGAAAAAGCAGTCCCCCGTAGGGACACGGCACTGACGTGTCCACCTGAAATAACCGCAGTCCCCCGTAGGGACGCCCTTCTGGGCGTCCGTCCACATCTCCCCAAAACGGACGGCAAGAATGCCGTCCCTACAGGACATCCGGCGACGCGGTTCTGAACGCCCATCACCAGAAATTTTGTAGGGGACGGGCTTGCCCTCCCGCCGATTATCCTTCTGCATTCATCATTTGAAATTTGATGCGTTTGCCCGCCTGCGCTAGAATCATCCATCTTATGGCAAAATCGCGCAAATTTGGCATAATATCAGGTTATAAATTCAGACCGAATGGGTGAGAGCGTGCGGCGCATCAAACAAATATTCGTCAGCTATTCGCGTGACGACAAACACTGGACATACGAATTTGCCA
>DAOTTP010000265.1:0-7085 GCA_034437835.1 Anaerolineae bacterium
CGGGCGCGCAAGCGTCGCCCCTACAAAATTTCTGATGATGTGTATTCAAAATCGCGTCACAGGATGTCCTGTAGGGGCGAGACTTGTCGGCTCGATGAATTTCCAAACGGTCTCTAAGAGGATTCGGGCGATGTAATTCGTTCTAAACTCTGGCGAATCGCAGCCGGAATCGGGATGGGGCGGCGGGTTTGGCGATTGACGAAAACATGCACAAAATAGCCAAACGCTGCCGCTTCTGGTTGCCCGTGCTTAAATAACCCGACTTCATAGCGCACGCTACTGTTGCCCAATTTGGCGATTCGTAACCCAGCCTCGATGACCTCTGGAAAGGCAATCGCCTGAAAAAATTGGCACTGGGTTTCTACCGCCAAACCGATAATTTCCCCGGTATGAATGTCTAAACCGCCTTCAGAAATCAAGTATTGGTTAATCACGGTGTCGAAAAAGGCATAATAAAGCGCATTGTTCACATGCCCATACACATCGTTATCCATCCAGCGCGTCGGGATGCTGAGGAAATGCAAAAAATCCTCGCGTGAAATTTTCGGCTTTTCGTCTGCCATCAATGACCTCGGTTTTAGCGCCTAAAATCGGATGAGTTGCCGGACGGCTTCCGCCTTAGCCAAACGGTCAAACGCCATATTAATATCATCCAGTGGCAGGCTGTGGGTGTGCAATTTCTCTACCGGCAATAGACCGGCCTGATACATGGCGATAAAGCGCGGGATGTCGCGGCGCGGCACGGCAGAACCCATATAAGACCCCTTGATTGTGCGCTCCTCGGCCACCAAACTCACCGCTGAAATGCTCAACTGTTTGCTCGGATGCGGTAAGCCTATCGTGATGGTCATGCCGCCGCGCCGAGTCGCTTCATAGGCTTGGAGCAAGACACGCTCACTGCCCACGCTCTCAAAGCTATACTCCGCCCCGCCTCTTGTCAGGTCGCGGATGACTTGCACGGGATTCTCTTTGGCGGCATTGATGACATGCGATGCGCCGACGGCCTTTGCCAGCGCCAATTTCTCATCCAACACATCCACGGCGATGATAGGGGTTGCGCCGGCTGCTTTTGCGCCCATAATCGCGCTGAGGCCGACACCGCCCATCCCGAAAACGACGACGCTCGTCCCTGCGGCGACTTGTGCCGTATTCAAGACTGCGCCGACTCCGGTCAGGACGGCACATCCGAACAAGGCCGCCATCTCTAACGGGATGTCTGGGGTGATTTTCACGAGGCTCTCTTGTGCGGCGACGGTGAATTGCGAGAAGGCCGAAACGCCCAAGTGATGGTGACAGTCCTCCCCTGTGTGCGTATGGAAGCGCCGCCCGCCAGATAACAATGAACCAGCGGTATTGGCCTTCGCGCCATTTTCGCAGAGCGCCGCCCGCCCCGTCGCGCAATACACGCAGCGCCCACAGGCTGGGACAAAACTAAAAACAACAGGGTCGCCTTCAGTAAATTCCGTCACGCCCGCGCCGACTTCGCGCACAATCCCCGCCGCCTCATGACCCAAAACCATCGGCATCACCCGTGGGCGCGAGGCATCTATGACTGAGAGGTCGCTGTGGCAAAGCCCCGCGCTGACGATTTCAACCAGAACTTCGCCCGCCTGTGGCATATCAAGTTGGACGTCTTCAATTTTTAGGGGAGTCGTATCAGCATACGGGGCGTTGAGACCCATTTCATAAAGAATCGCCGCTTTTACTCGCATAAAACCCCCTCGCCCATAGAAATATTGCAATTATATTGCATTCTCGAGGCTCATCCCCAAAATAAATCGGTCAGCGTGAAAGCAGTTCCTGTATCGTCATGATAAAGCGGCGGTCATCTAAAGGCTTGGCGAAATAGGCGTTGAATCCGGCCTGTATGACTTGCTGCTTGAGGGTGGGGGTATGGAAGGCTGTGATGGCGACGCAGGGGAGCGCAGCGACCTCTGGTTTTTGGCGGATGTATTGTAACAACTCGAATCCGTCCATCCCCGGCAGGGCAAGGTCAATGACGACGACTGCATGTTCATCTGCCGACAGCACCTGTATCGCGTCCTCGGCAGTGCCGGTCACTTCAACCGTGATTTTGGCACGGAATAACATCCGCGCAATCACCTCTTGCCCGTCACGGTCATCCTCAACCACCAGCACTGTTTTCACCAGCAACCCCTCGTTTGATATATGACCAATTTACCCGATAGAGGCTACATAGGGCAAATTCAGGGGTATTTCGACGGTGAAGATGCTGTATTCTCCGACGCTGCTTTGTAGCGCAACCGTGCCGCCCATCAGGTTGGCGAGGTTCTTGACGATGGATAGCCCTAGACCGACGCCCGCCCCTTGCGGTGCTGCCCGCAGTTGGACGAAGCTATCAAAAACCACATCTTGCTTGGTTTCAGGGATACCGATTCCGGTGTCATAAACCCGTATCACCAAATGCTCAAGCCCGCCGCGTTCCAATACCAATTTGATATGACCTTCTGGCGTAAATTTGATGGCGTTGACCAGTAGGTTGGTGATGATTTGTGTCAGGCGTTCTTCATCGTGGAAGATGATTTGTGGTAAGGTCGGGTCTACCGAGAGGAGTAGCGGCAGACGTTTCTCTTTGGCTTGGATGCCCATATCCTCGATGATGACATTGACCAAGCCGCGCAAATTAATCTCGTTGACGACCAGTTCAAGGCTGCCGACGGCCAACCGCGATAAATCCAGCACGCCGTTGACCAACATCGACAGCCGCTTGCTGTTGGCGAGGGCGCGTTCGGCCATGTGAGTGTTGTCGTCGTCTAATTGCTGGCTATACAACATCTCGCGCAGGAATCCGATGATGGCGTTGAGCGGGGTGCGGAGTTCGTGACTCATATTGCCCAAGAGTAAGTCGCGCATCCGTAGGGCGGCTTCTGCTGCTTTACGGGCGGCTTGTTCTTGAATCACCGCTTGCAGGAGCTTTTCTTCGGCGCGTTTGCGCTCGGTGATGTCGGTAGACACCCCCAACAGTTGGACGTCTTTGCCGTCGTCGGAAATCAACGGGACTTTGATGGTCTGATACCAGCGTGTCTCGTTACTGACATGCGTGACCGATTCCTCTGCGACGAACTTGGGCATTCGTTGCCGCAATACCTCAAGGTCATCGCCTTTGAAGTGGTCGGTTTCGTTGGGGATTGGGTTGAAGTCTTCATCGAATTTGCCAATCGCGCCGTCTGGCGTCGTGCCGTAGGCGTCGGCCAGCGCTCGGTTAATCAGCGTGAAGCGCCCGCTGATGTCTTTAGCGAAGATGAAACTGGTATTGAGGTCAATCACTTGTCGCAAAAAACGGTGTTGGGCGCGGAGTTCGTCTTGGGCGCGTTTGCGCTCGGTCACAATTTCGGTAAAGACCATTAGACCGCCAATCATGCCGTCTGCGGTCATCCATGGGCGCACCTCACGCTTGACCCACTCCATCTGAGAGTCCCCGCATTTCAGCGGGACTTCGGCGTCGTGATGCTCACCCCCTGCGAGACAGACCTCGCGGATACGCGCCCAATCATCGCGCCATTGCGGGAATAATTGCGTGAGTGGGACGCCAATCACCGCCGATGGCGATTGTTGATAATCCGACAGCCAGCGCGGGTTGATATATAACACGCGCAAATCGGGGTCGGTCAACGCAACCGCCATAGGCAGGTGAGTCAGGAGTTGGTCAAAGGGTAGAGTCATTGCTCTCCGGTGGGGAGGTGGCTGACGATGATGAAGCCGAGGGTCGAAATCGCTAATACGATGAACCCCCAGCCGTACCATAAGATGTACCACGGCTGGAACATGCCAATCACCCCAATCATCATGCCGAACACGGTCACGCGCTCTAAAAGGGGGACAATCGAGGTGCGCTCATCCGCCATAGTCGATGTCCACCATCCGCCCGCTGTCAGACGATTGCACAATCGCGTCGCAAATGACCGCGTTTTTATACCCGTCAACGAAGGTGGCGCCATACGGGGAAACCGGCGTATCGTTGACAATCGCCCGGAAGAAGTGGTCAAACTCATGGACGAAAGTATGTTCCCAGCCAATCATGTGACCTTGCGGCCACCAATTCGACCAGTATGGGTGATACGGTTCGCTGACCAATACGTTATGGAATCCTTGCGTCTCTTGCGGCTGTTCGCCCGCCCAAAATACTTCTAGCTCATTCATGCGCTCTAGGTTGAACTTGATAGAGCCTTTTTCGCCGTTGATTTCGATAATCTGGTGATTTTTGCGCCCCTGACAGAAGCGTGACGCTTCAATCGTCCCCAATGCGCCGTTCTCAAATTCCAACAGCGAGACGAAGGCATCATCGACATCAATATCACCCATCGCGCCAGAGCCGTCCGCCAATGGGCGCTGCTTGACGAATGTCCGCGCCATGCCCATCACGCGCTTGGGTTCGCCAATCAAGAAGCGGGCGAGGTCTACGACGTGGCTGCCGAGGTCGCCGAGCGCCCCGCTGCCCGCCTGTGCCTTGTCTAAGCGCCAGATTTTTGGGAAGTTGGGGTCGATAATCCACTCTTGGAGGTAAATCCCACGGAAGTGGAAAATCCGCCCCAGTGCGCCGCTTTCGATGAGTTTTTTGGCCTGCATAATCGCTGGGACGAATCGGTAATTGAAGGCGACCATGTGCTTGACCCCGGCTTTTTCCACCGCGTCGAGCATGGTTTTGGCTTCTTCTGCGGTGCGCGCCAGCGGCTTCTCGCAGAAAACGTGTTTACCGGCTTGCGCCGCCACGATGCACGGTTCTGAGTGCGCGTCATTGGGGCCGCCGTTATCGAAAACCTGAATATTAGGGTTTTCCAGCATGACGCGCCAATCGGTGTAGGCGTGTTCATAGCCATAGCGTTTGGCCGCCTCATTCACAGCGGACACATTCCGCCCCGCGATACCCACCAGTCGGGGAATCGCCGCCGGGGGGTACATCATATACGGGATTTTTTTGAAGGCGTTGGAGTGCGCCTTGCCCATGAAGGCGTAGCCCAAAATCCCGATGCCGATTTCTGGTGCGTCGCCGTCTGACGTTGCGCCCGCCATACTGGTGAATCCGCCGCCGTCGCTCATAGTTTAGCTCCCTATTTCTTTTCGAAGGCGGCGTCGAAGGCCACAGTGGATGATTTGAAGTCGTTTTTCTTGACCCACGCGCACGATTCCGCCGCGCCAAATTCCCGATCCATGCCGCTGTCCTCCCACTCGACAGACAATGGCCCCGCGTAATTGGCGCGATTCAGGGCGCGAATCATCGCGTCCATGTCCAAATCGCCATGCCCCGGCGAGACGAAATCCCAGCCACGACGCGGGTCGCCAAAATTGAGATGTGAGCCGAGGATGCTGCGCGAACCGTCTAGGCGCACTTTGGAGTCTTTGACGTGGACGTGGTAAATCCGGTCAGGGAATCGCTCGATGAACTTCATCGGGTCGAATAGCTGATGGATGAAATGGCTGGGGTCAAAATTGAAGCCGAACGCCGGACGGTGATTCACGGCTTCTAGCGTCTTTTCGGCGGTGTAGAGGTCATAGGCGATTTCGCTGGGGTGCGCCTCAAGCGCGAATCGCACGCCGACCTCATCGAACACATCCAGAATCGGATTCCACAGGTCGGCGAACATCCGATAGCCCGCGTCTACCATCGCGTCTGAGACGGGCGGGAAACGGTAAATTAAGTGCCAGATCGGACTGCCGGTGAAGCCGTTGACTATTTTGACGCCCAATTTGGCTGCGGCGCGGGCAGTATCGGCCATTTCAGCGGCGGCGCGGCGGCGTACCCCATCGGCTTGACCATCCCCCCACAGGCGCGGCGGCAAAATCGACTGATGGCGCTCGTCAATCATCGCATCGGCCACGCATTGCCCGACCAAGTGATTGCTGATGGCGTAGACTTTGAGGCCGTATTTCGCCAAGATGTCATGGCGTGATTGGGTATAGCCGTCCTCGCTCAGGGCGCGGTCTACCTCGAAATGGTCGCCCCAACAGGCCAGTTCGAGGCCGTCATAGCCGAATCCGGCGGCCTTCTCAGCGAGGGTTTCCAGCGGCAAATCCGCCCATTGGCCGGTGAATAGGGTAACAGGGCGTGACATGAGTTTTTCCTTCCTGATTTCCGATTAAAACAATGTTTTGCCCGTCTGGGCATCAAAGACATGACAGCGTGCGAGGTCAAAATCCAACCCGACCTTATCGCCTTCCGCTGCACGATAACTGGCCTCGGCACGCACGCGGAGCGATTGCCCACCCACCTGCACATCAACGAACGTCCTATCGCCCAACGGCTCCAACACATAAACCGTCCCGACCGCCATCCCTTTTTCAGCGATGGAGAGGTCTTCTGGGCGGCAGCCGAATACGAGGGTTTTGGCATCGGCGGCGCTCAATGCGGTGAGTTGTGTCGCGCTTAAATCCAGCTTCAGTACCCCGTCCGCGCTGATGAGCGCCCGCTGGTCAAGGTCAAGCCGACACTCGAAGGTATTCATGCGCGGACTACCGACGAATTGCGCGACGAATAGGTTGGCCGGGTGGTCATAAATCTGCTCCGGCGTATCGACTTGCTGCAATTCGCCGTTGTTGAGGACGGCGATACGGTCAGCCATCGACATAGCCTCAACTTGGTCATTGGTCACATAGAAGAAGGTCGCCGCAAGTTCCGATTGCAGCCGCTTGAGTTCAGCGCGCATTTCGACTCGTAGCTTAAAGTCGAGGTTGGTCAACGGCTCATCCATCAAGAATAGGCGCGGCTGACGCACCATCGCCCGCCCCAACGCCACGCGCTGCTGTTGACCGCCGGACATCTGTGCCGGACGCCGCTGCAAGAGTTCGGTAATCCGCAATAGGGCGGCGACTTCCCCGACGCGGCGCTTTATCCGGTCTGCGTCCCATCCCCGCGCTTGGAGAGGGAAGGCCATGTTCTCAAAGGCCGTTTTGCGCGGATACAGCGCGTAAGTCTGAAAAACCAACGCGATATCGCGCTCGGCGGGGCTAAGTGCGGTGATGACCTCGGCGTCTAAGGTGATGCTGCCGCCGTTTAATTTTTCGAGGCCGGCCACACAGCGTAAGGTGGTGGTTTTGCCCGCCGCTGTTGGCCCCAATAGCACCATAAA
>DAOTTP010000266.1:0-55441 GCA_034437835.1 Anaerolineae bacterium
CAATTTGATGATGTAGAGCGTCAAATTGGCTGAGTCGTGGGGAAGTTCTCCCCTCAGATGATTGGGCTGAGTACCGGTCAAAATCCCGTTTTCCCCTCAAATAGGGGCTGAGTAGTTACTGTTTTTTGACTGGTTTTCCCTTAAATTACCGCTTGGTAAACCTGATAAGTTGCGTGTGCAACGGCTTGTTGGGTATACAAACGCTTAACCCGCAGGCGTCCTTCCGCCGCTAAACGTTCGGTCAAATCTGCATCAGACATCAATCGCTCAAAAGCACCGCGTAACGAGTCAGAATCATTTTCTGGGACGATAATACCCCCTTGTCCCACCACGCTAGGGATTGCCCCGCTATCAGACCCAACTACGGGGATTCCGCTAGACATCGCCTCGACCAACACGCGGCCAAATTGTTCTTTCCAGTTCGGGCGTGTCAATGACGGTAGCGCCAACACGTCAATCTGATGATAGAGAGTCGGCATCTCGGTTGAGGCCACTTGCCCCAAGAATGTCACGCGGTCAGCGATGCCCAATACCGTTGCCAGTATCTCTAAGTCGGAGCGGAGCGGGCCACCGCCCAGTAATAACAGTGTCCAGTCTCCGGTCAGCTTTGCGACAGCCTCCAAGAGCAGGCGCACGCCTTTTTCTTCGACCAGACGCCCAAAATACCCGATGGTGAACGGGCGCGCTGGGCGCGGGGCGGGTTTGAACAAATTTGGGTCTGTGCCAAATTGCGGGACGACGGTCAATTTGCCACGATAGCCCTTCTCGCGCCAGACTTCGGCGGCGCTCTCCGTCCCCATCAAGGCATAATCCACCCCATTGAGCAGCCAGCGCTCCCCCCAACTGAACGGCGGCGGATAGCGCCGCACTAGATTTTGCCAGCTAAAAAACAACGTCCGCGCCCCGACTCGTTTCGCGTCGTAATACGCCTGCCATGCGGCGAGGTTATACGGTTCTTCGTCGATATGCACGATGTCCGGGCGCACCTCGGCCATCAGGCGACCCAGCCCCGCGTAACTGTGCAGGTGAAAATCCCCATTGCGACGGATGGGCAAGACTTCTAGCCGGTAGCCGTCCGTATAAACGCGCTCCAACGCTTGTTCGCCGCGCTCATCTTTCCATGAGGGCGGCACGACCACCGTCAAATCAACGCCCAAGCGGGCGATGTCCTCTAGTTTGCGCTGATAAATCCCGACGATACACGCCTTAGAGACCATCAATACACGGGGGTTACGGCTCACGGTCAACCCCGCGACGACAGGCGGAAGCCATCAGGCCGCGCCCACGGGTTATAGGGGTCGGATTCCGACAATACCGCGCCAGTCGCAACGCTGACAGTTGGTTGACTCAGCGCCTCAGACAACGCCAGCGCGATTAACGCCGCGTCATCAACTTCCGGCGCGGGCGGGATGAGTTCGCTCAGGTGTGAGTCGATGAACGTGGTATCCAATTCCCCGGCCACCGTCGCCGGATGACTGAGTAGCGTCAATAAAAACGGGATATTGGTCGTCACGCCCTGAACCACCGTCCGCGAAAGCGCCCCACGCATCCGGTCTAGCGCATCGGTGCGGGTCGCGCCATAGGTAATCACTTTTGCCACCATCGGATCGTAGTGAATGGTCACGCTATCGCCGGTCTGGATGCCAGAATCAACTCGCACGCCGGGGCCATCAGGCGGGATAAAACGTAGAACCGACCCGGTTGCGGGCAAGAATCCGCTGGCCGGGTCTTCGGCATATACGCGGCACTCTACCGCATGGCCGCGCTGTTTGACATCAGTTTGTGTGAACGGCAACGCCTCACCAGACGCCACGCGCATTTGAAGCTGCACGAGGTCAAGCCCCGTCACCAATTCAGTGACCGGATGCTCGACCTGTAAACGTGTGTTCATCTCTAGAAAGAAAAACTCCCCAGCGGGCGTGGCGATAAATTCCACCGTCCCAGCATTGACGTAACCCACCGCCCGCGCAGCTTCTACCCCGGCCTTGCCGATAGCGGCGCGGCGTTCATCGGTCAACAATGGCGACGGCGATTCCTCAATCACCTTTTGGTGACGACGCTGTGCGCTGCACTCACGCTCAAATAAGTGGACGGTGTTACCGTGGCTATCGGCCAAAACTTGTACTTCGATGTGCCGCCCGCGTTCGATATACCGTTCCAAAAAGACTCGCGGGTCATTGAAGGCTTTTTGTGCCTCGCGGCGTGCCGACTCCAGCGCGGGGAGTACCTCGGACTCGGCGCGCACGATTCGGATGCCTTTGCCCCCGCCCCCGCCTGCCGCTTTGACCATCACCGGATAGCCGATTCGATCAGCCTGACGCACAAATTCGGCGTCGTCCGCGTCCGCCGACTGAAAACCCGGGACGAGTGGGACTCCGGCGGCTTCCATCAACGAACGCGCCTCGGTCTTGACGCCCATCGCCTTAATTGCGCTCGGCGGCGGCCCGACCCATGTTAAACCCGCGTCAATGACCGATTGAGCAAAGGCCGCGTTCTCGCTGAGGAATCCATAACCCGGATGCACACAATCCGCGCCGGTTTGTTTGGCAGCTGCGATGATGCGTTCGACTTGTAGATAACTGGCCGTCGGCGCGGCCTCCCCTACCCGCACGGCCTCGTCCGCCATCTGGACGTGTTTGGCGCGGGCATCGGCATCCGAATATATAGCGACAGTAGCGATACCCAACTCACGGCAGGCTCGCATAATCCGCACAGCAATCTCGCCACGGTTAGCAATCAAACATTTTTTGAGCATCAGGAAAATATCCTCTTAGCGTAAATCTATCTGCAAACAACATTATCATATCGGCGGCACAAAAAGGGAGGCCACAGCCAAAATCGGCTCCGGCCTTTTGATGTTGAGGTGTTCGGATTGCCTTAACGCAATGACCCAGCGGGCTTATTGCCCAGAATCGCCTCGATTTTGTCGTTCACTTCCGGCGTGAGTCGCACATCCAGCGCCTTGAGATTTTCCAGCACTTGCGCAGGCTTCGATGCGCCGGTAATCACGCTAGAGACGGCAGCGCCTTTCAACGCCCACGCCAATGCCAGGGCAGAGAGCGTCACGCCGGTCTCATTGGCTAAAGCGGTCAATTGCCGCGCCTTCTCAATCGTCCCTTCATCCAGTCGCTGCTTGAACCATTCGACGTTGCTGGCGCGGCTATCGGCGGGGACTCCGTCATTATATTTGCCAGTGAGCAACCCCATCGCCAACGGGCTAAACACCACCAAGCCCATCCCATGCTTCAAACAGGCTGATTCAAGGTCGCCTTCGACTCCGGCGCGTTCCAGCATGTTATACAGTGGTTGCTCCGTCACCGGCAGATAGCTGCCCGTCGCCTTCGCCGCGTTAACGCCTTCTTCGATATTGGAGGCCGTCCACATGCTCGTCCCCCAGTATAGGATTTTCCCCTGATGAATCAGGTCATCAATGGCGCGGACGGTTTCTTCGGTGTCGCTCTCATCGTCATAACGATGACAAAAGAACAAGTCGAGATAGTCCATATCGAACCGCTTGAGCGATTTGTCCACGCTCTCGATGATGTGCTTGCGCGACAGGCCACGGTCATTGATGTCATCGCTCATCGGCCAAAAGGCTTTGGTGCTGATGACCAATTTGCTGCGGTCATAGTCTTTAATCACCTTGCCGACGACTTTTTCCGCCTCGCCACGGGCATATACATCGGCCACGTCGATGAAATTGACGCCGTTTTCGATGGCCGTCCGCAGACAGGCCGCTGCCCTATCATCTTCAACCTCACCGCTGCCATAAGTCAGCCATGCGCCGAGGCTGATAGCGCTCACCCGTAAACCGGATCGTCCTAAACGTCGATATTCCATGAGTCTTAATCCTTCCCGTCAACAACAGCGATACACTGAAAATATGCTTACGCTCCTAGAGTATAACGCAGCGTCCACAGCCAACGAGTCCGTTACGAATTGGTTGGCTGAGTGTTATAATTAGCGACGATTGTTTTTATTCTGTTGAGAAATTTTAGGACTCTGCATTGTCAGCGACCAAACTAGCCCCTTCGCTTTTATCCGCCGATTTCACACGGTTAGGTGAACAACTCGCCACATGCCAGACGGTGGGCGCGGATTGGATTCACATTGACGTGATGGACGGGCGCTTCGTCCCAAATATCAGCATGGGGGCGTTGATTGTCGAGGCGGCGCGGCGCGTGACCCACCTGCCCTTAGATGTCCACCTAATGATTGTCGAACCGGAACGCTATATCGAACAATTCGCGGCAGCCGGGGCATCCCATATCACCGTGCATGTCGAGGCCAGCCCGCATCTTCACCGCACCTTACAGGCCATCCGTGGTCTAGGCATCAAGGCTGGTATCGCGGTCAATCCACATACCCCTATCACTAGCTTCACCGATGTCCTATACCTCGCCGACATCGTGACCGTGATGACGGTCAACCCGGGATTCGGCGGCCAAAGCCTGATTCACTCGGCGTTGAAGAAATTTACCCAACTGCGCCAATTGGCAGGCGAATCCGGTCAATCGTTGGAATTGGTGGCGGATGGTGGGGTCAACGTCCAGACCGCAGCCGAGGTCGTACAGGCTGGCGCGTCGGTATTGGTGGCGGGCAATGCGGTATTCGCCCATCCAGAGGGCATATCGGCGGGAATGGCGGCGTTGCGCGGCGCATTAAAGGACAAAACCTCATGACTCCAAACAAAAAAGCCGGTGTTTCCGGCTTTCTTGTCTTTGTCTGGCATGAGGGCTTAGTTGGTCTTAGCAAGCGCCTTGATGCACTTGGTGCAAAGTTTCTTGCGGATCATATCTTTGCCTTGACGCACAGTGACGGTCTGGATGTTCGGGTTGAACTTCCGGCGGGTGGCGCGCATCGAAAAACTACGCATATTGCCAAACTGAGGCTTCTTGCCACAAGTTTCACACATAGCCATGGGAGGTGTTGCCTCGATTTTGCTTAATCAGGTGTGTAAATGCTACCATAGCGCCCAGTCTGATTCAAGGCGCTGTCCATTTCGTCATAAGGGCATCTTAGAGGTTATCATCATGGTATTGGAAGTCTCTCGCCGCGTTTGCGACGGTCACAAACTAAAGTATTTGGTACATGCAGGCTTGGCTTGGCTAGAACACAACAGAGAGCATGTCAACCAATTAAATGTCTATCCCGTGCCGGACGGCGATACCGGCACGAATATGTGGCACACTTTCCGCCGCGCTTATGCGGACATCGCGGATATTGATGAGCCGAATGTTGGCAAAGTCGCCAACCTCGTGGCACGCGGCGCATTGATGGGCGCACGCGGCAACTCCGGCACAATCCTCTCACAGATTTTCCGTGGCCTCGCCAACGGCCTGAAAGACCGCGAAGTTTTCGACGGTGCGACTCTGGCGTATGCGTGCAAATTAGCGGTAGAGGCCGCCTATCAAGCCGTCGAAAAGCCAGTTGAAGGCACAATCCTCAGCGTGGCGAAAGCAGCCGGTGAAGCGGCGGTGCGAATCGCGCAGGAAGAAAACGATTTACAAGTGATTCTGGAAGTCATGCTGGCAACCGCCCAAGACGCCTTGCGCCGCACCCCCGACCAACTCGACATCCTCCGCAAGGCGGGCGTGGTGGACAGCGGCGGTCAGGGATTCGTCTACATCCTCGAAGGCATGGTACGCCTATTACAAGGCGAGCCGGTCATGATGTTCCAGATGAAGCAGGACGAGTCTCAAAACTCTAGTTTCAAGCACGAAGAGGGGACATGGGACGATATGCTGGAGCCGGAGGACGAAGAAGGCTACGGCTACGATGTCCAGTTCTTGATTAAGGGTGAAAACCTAGACCCGATGCAAGTCCGAAAAGACCTAGAGGCGATGGGCGGCTGGTCAACCGTGGTGGTCGGTGACGATACGCTGGTAAAGGTTCACGTCCACGTCTTTAACCCCGGCGACCCATTGAGCTATGGCGTCAAACTCGGCCAATTGGATGACCTCGTTGTTGAGAATATGCAAATCCAGTACGAGAGCCAAGTCGCCAAGCGCGTCCGCAAAGACGACGATATGACGCCTCCCGTGGTCGAAGGGGTCGCGGTCATCACCGTGGCCGCTGGGGACGGCCTCAAAAAGATGATGGTGCGTGAATTGGGCGCGGCGTATGTCATCAGCGGCGGCCAGACCATGAACCCCAGTGCTGAGGATTTTTTGCAGGCCATCAACGCCATCCCCAACACCGAAATCGTGCTGCTGCCCAATAACAGCAACATCATCTTGACGGCCAAACAAGCCGCGAGCATGGTTGAGGGCAAACACGTCACCGTCGTCCCCAGCCGCACCTTGCCGCAGGGCATCAGCGCGTTAATCGCCTATATCAACGCCCATGACTCCGGCGTAGACCTTGAGGCTACGACAGACGAGATGAATCAAGCCCTCCGCGCCGTCCGCACTGTCGAGATCACGACCTCTACCCGCGCCATCACGCTTGATGGGGTGACTGTGGCTGTGGGTCAAATCATTGGCCTGTTAGACGACAAGCTGGCCGCATCGGGTGAGAGCATCGAGGAAGTCGTCGAACATACCTTAGAACTTTCTGGCGCGGAAAACGCAGAAATCATCACGCTCTACTTCGGTTGGGATGTGCGAGAGCCGCAGGCCAATAAGATGGCCGAACATTTGCGTGAACGCTTCAACGGCGCAGAGGTGCAAGTCGCACGCGGCGGCCAACCCCTCTACCCGTATATCATCAGTGTTGAGTAGTTAACGAAAACGAATGCCACACGTCCTAATTGTCACGGACTCCGGCGCGGCTCTGCCAGACCGCTCAGTTTTGGGGGCGACGAATTTAACCGTCGCCCTCAACCGAGTTACGCTGGGAGACCGCACCGGCTATGAGGGGACGGATTTCACCGTCCGTCAATTGTGGGAGACGACGCGCACACAACCCGGTGCGCTGCAATTCAACCCGCCCACCATGCAAGAGTATTACCGGCTGTTCCAAGCGGGCGCAGCGCAATTTGACGCCATCCTCAGCATCCATAGTTCTAGCTTGATGTCGTCTAGCTATGTCAATGCACAGCGGGCGGCGGAACGTCTGGCCGGGACATGCCCAATCGGGTTGGTAGACAGTCGCGCCATGAGCGCCTCGCAAGGCGTGGTCGTCCAAGAGGCCGTCGCCGCCAGCCAAACCATGACATCATTCGATGCGCTGGTGCGCCATGTCCGCGCCGTTGCCGCACGGGTATTTGCGATATACTACGTCGAAAGCACCGAAACCATGCTGGCAAACGGGATGCTGACCGCAGAACACAGCATCCTCGCGTCGATGCTAGGGGTCAAACCGATGCTGACGTTCGATGAGGGTCATTTGGTCACGACGGGCAAGGCACGCACTCGATCCCAAGTCGTCGAGCAGTTGATTGAGTTTGCGTCGGGATTTGATGCCATAGAGCAAGTGGTCATCGTGCAGCCAGACGGCGCACAACGCACCGAAACCACCCGATTGCTGGTCAATCGCCTCAGTGATTTACTGCCGGGTCAACCTTTCCAGATATGTAGTTATGCCCCGTCAATGGCGGCGCTGGTCGGCGCACATGCGGGCGGTTTGGTAATATTGAGCGCGCAAAAGGAAGAAAACCATGACCCTTACGAAGATTAAATTCGTTACGGACAGTGTTGCAGATCTGCCCAAAGACATCCTAGACAAGTATGACATCGCGGTTGTGCCGTGCTTTGTCAACTATGACGGCCAGAGTTTTGCCGACGACGGCAAAGAACTTGACCGTGCTTCGTTCTATCGCAATTTGCCGACCATGACCTCCCACCCCACCACAGCCGCGCCGCCCCCGGCATTGGCGGAGGAAATCGTTAAACGACATATCGAAGGTGCAGATCATCTCATCGCCATCGTCACCCCAGCCAAACTGAGCGCGACCTATAACTCGTTCCGTATTGGGGCGTCCGGCTTACCGGCCAATCGATTCACTTTGATCGATAGCGGCAGCCTCAGCCTTGCAATGGGTTGGCAAGTCATTATCGCTGCCGAGACCGCCGCCAAGACCGGCAGTGTCGAAGCCACCCTAGACGCGATTCAGCGTGTGCGTAACAATCAGGCACTATATTGTGCGCTTTCGACGATGGAATTTCTTCGTCGCAGCGGGCGCGTAGGGTGGGCAGTCGCAGGCATCGGGGCGCTGCTTCAAATTAAGCCGTTGGTGCAGGTGTTGGATGGCGAAGTACGTCCCGCCGCCCGCATCCGTACCTTTGGCAAAGCCGTAGACCGTCTGATTGAGTTTGCGCGCGAACAAGGCAAACTCGATAAATTAGCGATCATTCACTCCAACAACGAAGAAGGCGCGCTGGCAATGCGCGAAACCCTCAAAGATGTGCTGCCGGATGATGTGATTATCACCCGCGTTGGCCCAACACTGGGGACACACATCGGGCCGGGCGCGCTCGGTTTCGCCTCGGTCAGCGCCACTTGGAAGGTCTAGAGCTTTTACACTCATGCCATCACCGATAGAAACATTGGTCAAAATCCTAAAGCTGGAACGCGAACAAGGGGCGAGTAATCGCGCCGTGGTCGGGGGACTCAGCACCTTTGGCGGGGTCTGGGCGCAGCAGGCGTATGAACAAGCACGCCGCCCAGAACAGCGCCGCCTGATTGATGAACTCTCCTCGCTGTTGCGGGGTTACGACCAGATCGAAGACCGCGCCGAACGCCTGACTCTGGTCAACTATATGCTTGACCGTATCCTCAAGCCGACTCGTGGCACACAGGGAGATGAGATGGCTGCGCCATCTGCGAGTGACTCACCGCCGTCGCGCCCGCCGCGCAAGGATAATTTCCCCGTGCGTGAACCACGCCCTGAACGTCGCACGGATGAGCCGCGCACAGAGCGGACGGACAGCGCTGAATCGTATCCCGCAGAAAGTCAGCCGCGTGAAGGACGGGAACGTCGCGAGCGTGACCGTAACAACACGCCCGATGCCCCGCGCCCAGAACGTCCCGCCCGTGCTGAACGCCCTGCTCAATCAGAGCGTCCGCCGCGTGAGGAACGCGCAGATAAACGCGAGCGCCCGGACAAGGGTCAAGAACGCCCCGCACGCGCCGAAAGCGCCCCGCAGCGCCCACAAGAACAGCCAAATAAGTACAAATCTCAGCAACGCGACCCGCGTGACAATCGGCCACAACGCCCCAATCAGAGCCGGAGTCAGATGTTCCGTGGCGACGATGACGACGACAACGGCCATGACATGATGGAGCCGGCGTTTGATACCAGCGACCCGATTGAGGCGCAATATACCGGCAAGTTAGACATCCCGGCTGAAGTGCGTCTCGCCAAGCCGCCGCGTTTGCCGCGCCCGCACTTTGATTCTGACGAAGCCACAGACATCCTATACGGTTTGAAAGCCTCGATTGATACCATCAGGGGAATCGGGCCAAAACAATCGGAATTACTCGGCAAGCTGGGTATCAACACGATTGAAGATTTGTTATTCTTCCTGCCCCGCCGCTATGACGACTATACGCGCCTGCTACCGATTTCACGCTTGCAGCCGCGCACCATCTCCACCGTGATTGCCACCGTCCGCCGCGCCGAGGTGCGCGTCATGAAGGGCGCACGTAAAGACCTCGTGGTGGAATTTACCGACGGCAGCGGCACGCTCACCATCACATTTTTCGGCCAGCACTATCTGACTCGCACCTTCCAGCCCAACACCCAATTCGTGCTACACGGCCATATCGGGGCGTATCAGGGGCGGATTCAGATGTCGAATCCCGAATGGGAGCAAATCGACCCTGAGAACCTACGGACGCCGGGGATTGTCCCAGTCTACCGGCTGACCGAGGGCATGTCTGGGCGGATTATGCGCCGCCTGATGCGCGAGGCCATCACCTATTGGGCAGACCGTCTGCCGGATTATGTGCCACCGTCGGTTTTAGACCGCACCGAACTAGCTGACCTCGGCTGGGCGCTCAAGCATTTGCACTTCCCAGAAGGCCACGACCATCTGCACCACGCACAACAGCGGCGTGCCTTCGATCAACTCTTGCTCCTACAACTCGCCATCCTCCGCAATCGGCGTGACGCTCAAGCCGACCCAGCAATACCGCTACCGGTGACGGACGATTTCTTAGAACCGTTCATCACGGAAGTTTTCCCGTATCCGCTGACCGGCGCGCAGAATAGCGCCATCGCGGACATCCTCCGCGACGTGGCCTCTAGTATCCCGATGAATCGGTTGCTACAGGGCGATGTCGGCGCGGGCAAGACCGCCGTCGCCGTCGCCGCGCTGGGGATGGCCTTTTCTCAGGGCAAACAGAGCGCATTGATGGCTCCGACCAGCATCCTCGCGGAACAGCACTATCGCGGATTGACCCGTCTGCTAGAAAACACCCCCGGTGAGCATAAACCGACCCTCGCATTGTTGACGGGTTCGATTTCGGCCAAAGACCGCGAACAGGTCTTGGCGGGGTTGGCAGATGGCAGCATCGACATCGTAGTTGGCACGCACGCCGTCATCCAAGAGGCCGTGCAATTCCGTGAATTAGCCGTAGTCGTGATTGACGAACAGCACCGCTTCGGCGTCGGCCAACGCGCTATCTTGCGCGGCAAAGGCACAAACCCGCACGTCTTGGTGATGACCGCCACACCCATCCCACGCACGCTCGCGCTGACGTTGTACGCCGACCTCGACTTGAGTGTGTTGGATGAGATGCCGCCCGGACGCATCCCCATCCGCACCATCAAGATTGAGGAAGTCGAACGCGAAAAGATGTACCGCTTCATGACCGACCAACTCAATGAGGGGCGGCAGGCGTTCGTGATTCACCCGCTGGTTGAAGCCTCGGACACCATCGACGCGGCCTCCGCCGTGGAAGCCTACGAAAAACTCACAAAACTGTTTCACCGTCACCGCGTCGGGCTACTCCACGGCAAGATGCGCCCCGCCGAAAAAGATGACACCATGGCGCAATTCAGCCGGGGCGAAATCGACGTTCTGGTGACGACCTCCGTGGCGGAAGTCGGCGTTGACGTGCCGAACGCCTCGGTCATCGTGATTGAGGGCGCGAATCGATTCGGACTCGCCCAGCTTCACCAGTTCCGTGGGCGCGTCGGGCGTGGCAAACACCAGTCATATTGCTTCCTCGTGCCGGATATGGTCACGGCGGAATCGCAAGCTCGTCTCAAGGCGATGGAACAGACCAATGACGGCTTTTTGCTGGCCGAATTGGACTGGAAACAGCGCGGTGCAGGCGATTTGGTCGGCACGCGCCAAAGTGGTGGCAACGCCCTTCAATTGGCCGAGGCCATGATGCCGTCACTGGTCGAACTCGCCCAGCGCGAGGCACGTACCCTGTTCGCGGAAGACCCAACCTTACTCCTGTCCGAACACCAGCTATTGGCGCAGCGCGTCCACATGCTGTATAACCCAGATAGCGATATTAGTTAACAGTTTACAGTTCGCAGTGAGCAGTTTTGGGTAAGCAGACTTCAATCACATGAGTCAAAGGCTGTTTCACTGCAAACTTCCAACTGATGGCTTCCAACTTTACTATGCGGCTGCAAAAGCGAAAGGCTATAAAAATTCATGTCACGTATCGTGGTCTACCCGGGATCGCTTGACCCCATCCACAACGGACACATCGACATCGCTGTGCGTGCCGCACTCTTGTTCGATGAGGTGATTGTCGCAGTGTATGACCTGCCTAAGAAGCGTTTATTGTTTGATGTAGATGAACGAATCGACATGGCGCAACAGGCTTTGGCCGCTTATCCCAACATTCAAGTTGCGAAATTTTCCGGTCTGTTAGTAAACTATGTACAGAGCGTGGGTGCAGTTGCGGTGATTCGTGGCTTACGGGTGTTCTCGGATTTCGAGTTCGAGTTTCGTATGGGCGTCGCCAATAAGAAACTCGCCCCCAACGTTGAAACGGTGGCAATCATGGCTGACGAGCGCCACCTCCATATCAGTTCCAGCACTGTCCGGGAAATTGCAGAGTTGGGGGGCGATGTCTCGTCAATGGTTCCCGCCTTCGTCAACGATGCATTAAAGCGGCGATTCGCAGAACGTAACGCCGCCCAAACCACCCCAGATTACACCATTAGTATTCGAGATTAGGCCATTATAGGCATGTGAAAGAGTGAGGGCGAGTATGGACATCTTGCAACTGGTAGACCGGCTGGAAGACCTGATTGATGAAGGGCGACACCTGCCGTTCAGCAAGTTCACGATGATCGACGAGGAGCGCATACTCGCCATCCTCGATCAGATGCGTATCTCTATCCCAGAGGAAATTGTCAAATCGACGACCATCCTCCAAGAGCGCAACCGCATCATGGAGCGTGCCAATGAAGACGCCGCCCGTGTGCTGCAAGAATCGCGCAAAAAGTCTGATGAATTGCTCGACCAAGAAACCTCGGTACAGGCCGCCCAATCCCGCGCCCGTGAGGTAATTGACCGTGCCAAAGCCGACGCCGAGCAAATCATGAACGACGCCGATAAATACGTCGCAGATTCGCTGCGTGAGTTGGAAAAACGCCTCAACCGCATCATCGCTGAAGTCCGTAACGGCATCGCAGAAGTCGAGATGCCGGGGGCGCAAATCGTCGCCCAATATAAACCGAATCAACCGGCGATGGTACACGTCCCGCAAGACCAAGATGTAGACATTTCGCGCTAACGGGGTACGTTCGCCCTACGCCCCTGCCTCGTGGCATTGAGACACCCGCCCCGTCTTGTATAATGCGGGGCGGTTTGATTCCTAGAATAGATTCGGAGTGGGCATGACTATACCGCCCCGTAATCCCCATGATACACAACCTATCCGCCGCGTGACCCCGCCGCAGCCGGAGGCCATGCTGACGCCTGACCTCATACCGGACGAGGGATATGACGACGCCCCGCGTGGGATGGGTTGTCGCAGTTTATTCCTCATCAGCGTGCTGTTGGGGTTGTTCGGCCTAGCCATTGTCGGCCTCTCGGCGGGCGCTGGATGGACGAACGGACAGCGCTCCGCCCGTTCTACCGCCGCCGCCACCGCCCAACTCGGCAATCAAGCGCAAGCCGATGCGGTCTCGAACGACATTGCCGCAGGGAATCTCGGACTCGCCGATACGCGAATTCGCTATCTGGCGACCCACGTCCCTAACTTGCCCCAACTCCCCGGCCTACTTCAAACCGGCACGGCGATTTATGTGCTGTTGCAACCGACGGCAACCCATACCCCTACCGCGACGCCGACTCCCACCCTGACACCCGATGGGTCGACGACAGAGCCGACAGTAGACGCCACACCCACCTTGTCTGACCCCTATAACCTGACTGAACGCCTGAATCGCGCTCAGAGTGAGGTCTCATTGGGCGGCTGGCAAAACGCGATTGACGAGTTGGATATCATCCTCGCCATCGACCCCAACTACGAGGCCGTGACCGTCCGCAATTTGATGTCTCGCGCACTCAACGAACAAGCGCTTGTGCTATATCGCACCGGCAGTTTGGCCGAGGCCATTTATCTGACAGACCGAGCCGAAGAATTTGGGACGTTGAAAGACGGACTTAATTACGAACGTTATGTCGCCACACTGTATCTCTCAGCGCGTTCTAAGGTTGGGACGAGCGATTATACGGGCGCATTGGCCGCCTTGAGCGAGATTTATAATCTTGCTCCGAACTACAACAACGGCGAAATCTCGCAGATGTTGTTCCGCACCTACGTCAGTTATGGCGACGGCCTGACCTATAGCGCCCCTTGTTTCGCCGTGGAGCAATACAACGCCGCGCTACGGATTTTCAATAACGGTGAGGCGCTCAACAAACGTGTCACCGCAGAGACATGGTGCGCGCAAGGCACGCCGACGCCAGAAGGTTTTATCGCCCCAACGGTAGACCCGTTCGCGCCTACTACTGCGCCGATTGGTCAGCCTTAACAATCGAATCAACATTTACCTGTCCCTCATACCCAATTCACGACGGATTTAAGGGGCGGGTTTAAGCTGTATCTAAGTTGAAGTTGGCTTGATCGTGCAGTAAGTCCCTCCTTTGGCTAATGTAAGTAGCCAACTTCACACCGGATAGGGCAATACCCTTTCCATGTACAAACCGCCAGCGCGTCCCCCCCGTGCTGGCGGTTTGCATTTCTAAACCGTTTCAGCGGGCTTATAATCACCACATGATATTTTTCACCGGAGATAATCTCTAAAATGGCTGGTAAATATTACGATGAGTTAAGAATCGGTCAAGTCATCAAGCATGAGGTCGGACGCACCCTCGCGGAATATGACAACATCTTGTTTTCAACCCTGACCATGAACCCTTCACCGCTACACATCAACGCCGATTACATGAGCAAGAGCGAATATGGCAAACCGTTGATGAATGGCATTTTCACGCTGGGCGTGCTGGTCGGAATCACCGTCCATGACCTGACGGCGGGGACGATTATCGCCAATCTCGGTTATGAGAGCGTGCGCCACCCCAAGCCGATGTTCGCCGGGGACACCTTGTATGTCGAAACCGAAGTCATGGAAAAGCGCGAAAGCAAATCGCGCCCCGATACCGGAGTCATCAAACTCAAGCATCTGGGGCGCAATCAGGCCGGTGAAATTTGCGTCGAGGCCATCCGCTCGGTGTTGTTCCTCAAGAAGCCGACGGCTTAATTCGGGCGCTTAAAGGTCGCCGTCACGCCGGTATCCACTTTGACAGGGGCTTTGGGTTGGCGTGCAAACCGCATCAGGTAAATGATTAACCCTATCACCTGCATGACCAATGCGACCACCACCGCGCCCGCAGCTGCGAACAAGATGCGCTCCAATTGGGCAGTCTCATCCGTCACAGCGGTCAGGGGTGCAGCGGGGAGGCCGACCAGTGTTTGCACGCCCAACTCCATCACCGCCGGAAGCTCACCCGCTCGGATGCTGGCCGTCATCGCGTCTGGCGTGGTCGGGCGATATTCCGCGCTGGTAATTTGGATGGTGTACTGGCCTTCCGGCAAGAATTGGAAGCAAATCACGCCTTGATCCGCCGTGGGTGAATCGGCCAGCAGTGCGCTGGCGACAATCACTCCGGCGTCATTCAGTAAATCCGCGCCGATTCCCGCCCGTAGTAGCGGCTCGAACGCCTCGCTATCGCTGGTATCGCGCACGCTGTTGGCATTCAGGTCTTCAAACGCCCGTACACAGAAATCGCCGCCCGCCTGCTGAGCGAGTGCTACGCCCGCAAAACACACCAGCACGAGTAGGATCATGCCACGAAAAGGTATCCGCATCAATTAGCGCCCCCGCACATATAAGGCGACGCCAATTCCGCCCAGAATCACCAACCCTGCCAGACCGAACAGCACCAATCCAGCGATTTGGAGTAACGAGTCTGTCTGTGAGACGGCCTGTGTATCTTGGATGGGCGCGACAGATTGTGCATCGGCTTGGGTATCGACGGCGGGCGGCTGCACCGATTCAACACCTTGCGCTGCCCCAAACCGCACATTCGTCCGCACGCCGTCTTGTACGCGCAGATTCAGCGAGGTTGAGGTGGTCAGCCCAAACCCACCTGGCGCGACAGCGCGGGCGAGGTAATCTCCCGGCTGGACATCAGTGAAGCAGAACGGCTCTGATACCCCGTCCGTGCTGTATTCCCTAAAGGCGGCCTCCCCTTGCAGCAATTCGACTTTGCCGTCAGGAAGTAAGCGCTCGCCTTCTTCTTGGATTCGATTCTGGTTGACATCCTCAAACACCCACACGCACAACGATGTTACTTCCGGCGCGGCCACGTCCGCCACTTGCGTGACGGGCGCGGGCGGCAAATCGGTAGGTGTGAGCGTCGGAGGAGAATCAGTCGGAGTGTTGCTCGGCTCTGGGGAGACTTCCACGGTGGCCGTCTGGGTTGTGTCTAACGTGGCATTGAGGTCAGCCGTAGGAGTCTGGTCAAGCGTGGCGCTTATATCAAGCGTCGGGATTGAGGTCGCGCCGCCTATAACAATTGCGCCCGGCGTCAGGCTAACAGCCGTCCCCGTCCCAGAAGGCTGTACAGTGATTGTGGCTTGCTGTGTGCCGGAGAGCGTGCTGGCCGGGGTGCGAGAAGCTGAAGCATTACCGCCCGTGCTGGGTGTCGCGGTAGAAGGAGGCCGCACGAGAATCTCTTGACCGGGAAAAATGAATGCCGGTCTGAGGCCGGGGTTGAGTTCCAAAATCGCGGCGCGGGTGGTCTGATACGCCACGGCAATCGCGTCGATGGTGTCGCCACTGCCGACGATATGGATAACCGAGCCGTCCGGCTGTGTGCCTTGTGGCGAGACAAACGCCGCGAACGCCGGGGTCGGCACAACTGGCGCAACCGAAGTCCCCGCGCCGGGGGTCACAATCGCCCCCGCCCCGCCGACTTCGAGAATCGCGTTATCCCAGTACATCGCGTTCGGATTGGAGGGTTGTGATTGGGTAGCGTACAAGAACAGCGTGACCGCATCTACCGCAGCAGTCGCCTCGATACTGGCCTGTACCCACCCGTTGGGACTGGTCACCACGCCCGACCAGATAATCGCGCCAGAGGTTGGGTCGCTGCCGCCATTGGGGTCAATCCCGATGCGGAACTGTGCGCCCGGGATGGTATTGCCCGCCGCGTCTTTACCGCGCTCCATAAATCCGCGCACCGAGGCGCGGACGTTTGTGCCTGCCGCAACCGATACGCGCTGATACATTGCGGCGGTGAAGGTCGCGTAGCCACGAGAGACGCTCCAAGAACGTGCGCCGTCAATTTTGAACAATCCGGTGTGCGGGTAGCCGTCCGGGATACGGTTCATCCAATCGGCGTTACGTGGGGATGTCCCGACCCAGCCGCCCCAATCGCCGGGGACACTATAGATCGTGCCGTCCAACGGCTGGCCGCGACCATCCGCCACGACGTTAACACTGGTAGTCGCATCAAAACTGGGGTCTTTGAGTAAGTTGGTGGCTTGTGCGCTGGCGGCCAAAGAACTGACCATCACCCAAACGAGCAAAACCAAGCCAACCTTAAATGGTTGTTTCATAGGGGGTGTCCCTCCGCGTTACAATAACGGGCGGTCTAAACCGTGGATTATAACACCCGTCATGATGCCACGAGAGGGCGCACCCCATTTCATCGGAACATCGTCAGCTTGCCGTGGGGTAACTTACGCCTAAGCAGATATGTGTTCGGCAACTCGGTTGCGATATGGCAGATAGGCTTGCACCCATTCTTGGTCGTATTCGGTGATGTAGCGCTCGGCCAATTGCACCAAATCGCGGTTGCCGATGAAGCACGGGATTTTCTGGTGAAGCTCGTGCGGCTGCACATCAAGGATATTGCCCAGTCCGTCGCTGGCGAGGCCGCCCGCCTGCTCTGCGATGAAAGCGATGGCCTGCCCTTCATACATTAGACGCAACTTGCCATACGGCTTACGCCCGCCATTCATCATATCGCCGGGGTAGACGAACACCCCACCGCGCATCAGATTACGGTGGACATCGGCCACCAATGACCCGATATAGCGATGGCTGAGGGGTTGACCACCCTCCCCATGAATGCCTTGCAATTCTTTGACATACCGTCGGACGCCCGGAGTCCAATATTTTTCGTTACCGTGGTTAGCGCTGTAATAAATCGCCTTGGCGGGGATGGTCATGTTGGGGTGACTGAGCAAAAATTCGCCGAGACTGTTGTCCAGCGTAAATCCATGGACGCCCTGCCCTGTCGTATAGACCAACATCGTGCTACTGCCGTAAATCACATACCCAGCGGCCACCAAGCTACGCCCTCGCTGAAGCACATCTTCCATCGTCCCGACCACGCCATCACTGATTTTGCGATGGATTGAAAAAATCGTCCCCACCGACACGTTGACATCAATATTGGATGAGCCGTCCAACGGGTCATACAACAACACATACTTCCCCTGCCCGAAATGCAAGGGAATCGGGATGATGTCGTCGTGTTCTTCCGAGGCCATCGCGCACAGCCGCCCGGTGTGGTCATTCATCTTGAACATGATTTCGTCCGCGAATAAATCCAGCTTTTGCTGGCGTTCGCCGTGGACGTTTTCGCTGTTCGACGCGCCAATCATCCCACTCAGACCATAACGCCCGGTCTCGCGGGCGATAATTTTGGCCGCTAGCGCGATGTCATAGAGCATTTGGGTCAGCGTGCCGGTGGCATCTGGGAAACCTTGCTGCTGCTGCAAGATAAATCGTTCGATGGTCATGATGTTGGTCACAGGCGAAATCTCCAATATCCCTTAGGCGGAAAGACGGTCAGAATTTGTGCGAAGTATACAATAGTTAATTGTAAAAAAAACACTATGCGTAGGTGTGAGCAAAAAACGCTACAATGCCCGTCTTGAAACATGACGGACCTTATTTTTGCGCCCACACCCCATCACCCCATAGGATTCCGCCCCATGCCCCTCGCTATCAGAGACTCTCACTTGCCCGGTTCAACGTATGCCGAGAAAATCGCCAACGCCCGCGCCGCCGGTCTGGACGGCATCGAATTTGCGGCATCGCCCGCCTTCTATGCCGGAATCGGCGAGATTGTGGCGGCGCTCAACGCGAACAATATCAAAGCGTCCGCCGTCTACCTCGGTTATACCACGCTCATTCACCCCGACTATGAGCAGCGTGAGGCGGCGCGGGTGGCCGTGCGCCAAGCGTTGGCGGCTGCGGTTGACCTCGACGCGGCGGGGGTCGTTTTCTATGGGCATTATGCCCGAACGCACGTCCTCCCCGACCTACACCCTTATAAATCCGCCGTGGAGTTGGAGGGCGAATTGCTCTCGATGGAACTGCGGGCGACGCTGTGCGACCTCGCTTATGCGCTGGGCAAACGACTGCTCCTGATGCACGCCCACAGCGGCGACACCACTCTGCTCCGTCGGCTGGAACACACCGTAAAAGTCCGCGCCAAGCAAGACAATCACCCATATTTATGGGCAGTCGCGTCGGTACATCACATGGCGATGGAAGGCGCTCACTTGACCGATACCCTCCGCGCCAATGCCGAACACATCGGGTATGCCAATATCAGCGATCACGGGCTGCGCTGGCTGGGGGTGGAAGGACGCGGCCTGAAACCTGTCGCGGATACATTACGGGACATCGGCTATACCGGATGGGTGGTGATTGAAGGCAATGACCCAGAGGTGATTCCCGCGCCCTATCTCGCCCCGATGGTCGCCTTTGTGCGGGCTTTTGGATTTACCTAACCATACCCTAACAAGAATAAAACTTATCGTAGCCTTTGCGTCAGGTGACGGTGTGGTTGGCGTCAGTCAAGCCGTCAAAATCTGCCTATACTTAAGGGTATAACAACGATGTAACAACATCCCAATTCGGGGGGACACCATCACCATGAGACGCATCCTAACAGCTTTTAGCCTCAGTTTTGTCTTTATTCTTAGCGTATTGGCTGCGCCTGTCGCGCAAGCGCAGCAAACCGGATGGGGCAGCCCGACTGGGACGGTCATCAACGCTACCGCGCTCAACGCTCGTACCGCGCCGACCACCACGGCGGGCGTTCAGGCGGTTTTGCCGGGGAATGCGAGTTATCCGGTGACGGGTCGCCTGAGCGATTACTCATGGTATCAAATCAACCTGTTCCCGTCGGCGCAAACAGCATGGGTGACGGGCGCGTATCTGAGCGTAGTTGGGCTTGAGAACGTGCCAGTGGTGAATCCTCCCGGCGCTATCCCGCCCAATGGCGCAACCGCCGTCATCACGACCTCATTTTTGAACGTCCGCAGTATCCCCGACCCGTATACCGGCCAAGTCCGTATCGTGACGGGCTATGGACGCGTTTATCCGGCAGTCGGCAAGAACAGCGGCAGCCCGACATGGTATGAAATTATCCTGAGCGACGGGTCACACGGATGGATTAACGGCAACTATGCCAATATCTCCAACGGCCTCAACCTGCCAATCACCTATCAAGGCGGCGGGACGACCCCTCCAGCTACCGCAACCGGCTATGTGACGGCCTACTTCTTGAACGTCCGCACCGAGCCGAATCCGTATGTGTATAACATCATATCGGTGATTGCCCGCAATCAGAGTTATACTGTGGTCGGCAAAAACGCCTCCGGCACATGGTGGCAAATCACCCTCCCCAACGGTGTGCGCGGCTGGGTACGCGGCAATTACTTTAGCGTCGCCAATGGCACAGGCGTGCCGGTCACGTATAACAATTAGAAGAATAACGGTATGGCGGGCGCACACATAGGTGCGCCCCTACGTAAAACCCATGATTCGTAGTAGGGGCGGGGCAATGTCCCCGCCCGCGCCATATCTACGCTACGACAATTGTTTATTGCCATTTTCCAGCGCCAGTCGTGAACTCGCCAAAGCCAAGCTGACCGTCAGCCAGAACAGCAAAATCGACCCCTGATAGTCGATGCGGAAATAGTAAAAATCCCCGATTCCATTGACCAGTGCCGCGACCACCGCAGCGTGATAGCCGAGGTGGATGCTTTCGAGAGCGTCATCGTCTTTGGCATAGCGCCACGCTCGCAGGCCGTAAATCAAGACGCCCAACATCGTAATCGCATACAGCGCCAGCCCGACCAGCCCGATTTGATTCGCAATCAACAGATACAAGTTGGCGACGCTGGAATACACATCAATGCGCGGTGAGCCGGTGAATCCGATGCCGAAAACCGGATATTCGCGGATGAGTTCCAGCGAGTCATTGTACTCACCAAGCCGCATCTGAGTGGCGAGGTCTTCCCCTTGGAAAGCGTCAATGAATCGTTCGACGTACCCTTGAGTCTGCGGCAACAAGAGGATTAACAGGCCGACGCCAATCATCAGAGGGATAAACCGGCGATAGCGCATAAACGCAATCACGCCCATTGCCACGCCCAATGCCAACATGGATGTCCGCGAGAAGCTCAACAGCAGTGCCAGCCCGACCACGCCCAAAACGCCTAACGTCAGCCAGCGATAGCGCAGCACCGGACGACGGGCGAATACTTGCGGGGCAATCATCGCAGCCGTAATCGCCAATGTGCCGCCCAAGGTATTCGGGTCTACCCACGTCCCGATAGCCCGTTCGCTCAAGGCCGGATTCTGCTCGATAAACCGGATAATATTTGACTCTGGGTAGCCAATCCGCGCCATCGCCCGCAAGATGCGCTCCGCCGTCCCGTTGGGCAGCACCCATAGCGCAACCGCAATCAGCGCCTGAGTCCCGACGCACACAATCATGACCAAGACGAGGCGGCGCAAAGTCTGCGGGTCGCGCAACAGGTCAACCAAGACGTACACCAGCAGGAAGGTCAGCATCAACTCGGCGAATTGGCGGATGATTTGCGTGGTCGGCTCGGCGTAGCGCAAACCGAGGGCGAATGCCGCCAAAATCCACAGGATATACAGCGCCAATGGGATATGCACCGGCGTAATACGGAATGCCTTGCGCTGGCCGGTCATCCACTGGAGCAGATAAATCAGCAAAAACGCCCCGACCATCATATCAATCAACGTCGGGGTGAACCCGATACTGAACGGCAGCGTTCCGAACGGCAGCAACGCCATAATCGCCACAATACCATACAATGCGGCACGGATGTCGGTCAGGATATACACGCCGATGAGCAATCCCAGTACCCCAGCCGTCGTGAACAACGGGCCAATCGTCGCAATCAACAGCGCAAGCCCGCCCCCAACCACGCCCAGCGTCAAGCCAATCAGAATCGCCAGCGTGCGCCGGTCAATCCGCGTCACCCAGTTATAGACCGTCTCGCGGGTTGCGTTCATGCGCCCCTCCGTGTGTTGATTAAAGTTTGAATCGCCGTCGCCGCCGCTAATATCGCCAGACCGACCCACGTCACAAGGCTGACGACAGCGCCGATACGATAGATTGACGGGTCATAAATCAATTCCACGGTATGCGCCCCGCTGGGGACAGTCAGCGCAATCAGGCCGCCATAAGCGCGTAGAATCGGGGTCGGCTGACCGTCAATCATCGCCTTCCAACCCGGATAATCAACCTGCGCGATGGATAAAATCGCGTCGGTGGGCGAATGGACGGCAATCGTGAGCGATTCCGGCTTGTAACTTGTGACTGTCGTCCCAGATTCCTGCGGCGCGGCGGGCGCAACAATTGGGAGTGAGGGTTCGGCGTGCAGAATCGCCGTCGTGCGCGGGTCAAACGCCGCCTCAGCCAAGATGCGTCGCGCCTCGACATCGGAGTCCACCGTCACAAAGTCATACAGCAGATGGGCGAATGGGCGTTGGGCGGCCAACTTAAACAATTTCACCGCGCCATCGGCGTCTTGTCCCTCAGCCAGTTTCTCCCACGGGACGGCCAGCGCTTCCCAATCCGACCACACGTAACGCACACTGAACAACTCCCATGCGCGTTCATCCGGCAGACCATTTTCGATGATTTCTTGCGGCCCGGTCAGAAACAGCGGGCTAATCCCCTGAACATCCATCAGGCCGTAATAACTGCCATAGTTCGCGCCCAATACACGCTTGCCGTCCACTCGGAACGGCGTATCGGTATCGGCCAAAACGGGGTCAATCAGCGGGTTTTTGACGATTTGCGCGGACGGCGGAATCGGGTCGAAGTTGCTGGGGCGGTCAATATTAGCGCTGATCAATTCCAACGCGACCAACAACGCCACGCCCCACAACATCGTCGGACGCCGCACCGCTGACGGGATAATGATGGCCGCCACGACGCCGAAAATCGCGCTAAAAGCCGCCGCATCGGAGAACATTTGCAGCGCGTCCGGGCGAATCTGCCACGCCAACGCCACTAGGACAGACGCCATCAGCAACCCACCCGCTGCGAAGACCCATCCCCGCCACAGACTCGCCCGCGCAATCGGGGCGACCTCGCCCATCAACCAGACCACGCCGAACGCCGCTAGAATCGCCGCACTATTGGCGAATAAAAATGCGGCGCGTTCCTGTCCCCGGAAGAATCGCAGACCCGGTAGCGCGTTATACAACAGGTGATAGAGTGCGCCGTCCCCGCCAACGCTGAACGCCAGCGCGAACACGGCCACGCCCAGCCAAAACCACGCGCCGCGCACCCGCCCCCACGCGCCCATCACCGCCAAGCCCAACCCGACCACCCCGATATACAGCGGCGAAAACAAGCTAAGGGCATGCGGGAAAATCATCTGCAAGGCGTCCCGATATGGGAATCCGCCGTCTTTGGCCTCAAAACCAAACTCGGTGCGGCTGGTCTGTATCAGATATTCCGCGCCGGGGAGCAATGTCACGGCCACCACGCCCAACGAAATCAGACCGAACAACGCCGTCCCCATCACCCAGACCGGCCAGCGCAACCGTGCAGTCCAAACCCGATAGCCGAAATAGGCCATCAACAGTAAGGTGAGGAAATAACTGGTTTGGGGGTGTCCGGCCATCCAACTCAGGCCGAGCGCGAATCCGGTCAGAAGGAGCCAGCGCCACGCGATTCCGCGCCGAGTCGCCTCGGTTAAACCAAGCGCCGCCAACGGAAACCAGACTCCGGCCTCCAGTAAGGCCAATTGCAACGGTGGATAGCCGGTCAGATAGCCACCATAGCCAGCCACCAACGCCCCGACCAATCCGGCGGCGTGCGTGCCGAGCATCCCAGCCGTCAATCGCCGAATCAGGGCGTAAAAGGTCAGGGTATAGAACAGCACATGCCCCATCATCTCAAGCTCTAGCGCGTGATATGACCAGCCCACACCGGAGAGTTTCGCCAGCGCAATCGTCAGCAATCGGGGCGGATAAAACACCGCTGCCTGTGTGTCTGCGATGAACGGCAACCCGCCATTGTTATACGGATTCCACAACGGCACTTCGCCCGCCGCGAATCGCTGATATTGGTACGCCCCGAACGTCACAAATTGCCCGCTGAAATCACCCTGAGTCAGAGAGGCTTGGTCGGATTGAATCGGGGTGATGAGTCGCCAAAAAAACACCGCCCACACCACTGTGAGCGCCGTGACGCACAACGCATCCAAGCGCCAACCGTGAATCCGCTTCATGAGAATTTGCTTTCAGCGATTTGAGCGAAATAATCGGCGTTGGTCTGCGCGATGTATGACCAATCAAACAGGCGGCGCAAATCGCACGCCCCGGCACGCAAACGCTCACGTTCGGGCGGGTTATCGGCCAATGAGCGCAACGCGCCCACTAAGGCGTCCACATTCCCCGGCGGAACAAAGGCCAAATTTTCGCCGCCCTTAAAGGCTGGGATGCTGACCGTCGGCGTGGTCGTGACCGTGGCGCAACCGTGCGCTATGACCGCTATGAGCGATGACCGCCGATAACTCGCGCCGTCCAGAAACGGCAAGGCGACCATATCCGCCGCCGTCAGATAAGCCGATGCAGTCGAGTCATCAACAAAACCAGACCAGTGTATGGCCTCGGTCAAACCAAGCGCCTCAATCAACGTGTCAATCCCGGCGGCGAAGGCCGCGTTGGTCGGATCAGACGTGCCGGTGCGCCCGCCGATCATCCATAATTTGACCGACAATCCCGCGCCGCGCAAATCAGCCACCGTTTGCAGCAAAATTTCGATGCCCTTGCTGTGATTCATAAAGCCAAAATGCGCGACCACGACATCAGCTGGGGTTGTGCCGCGTTCTGCCCGCCAGTGAGTCGCATCGAATCCATACGGTAAATCGGTACGGATACTGCTGCCAATCGGGATAAGTTTCAGCGGTACGTGCGGGCAAACTTGCGTCAAAGCCACCGCGTCCTCGTGATTGGTGGAAATCACGCCGACAGATGCCCGCGCCAGCCGATTGACAATCCATGTCCGCAATCCGCCGGCCTTCGGGAACAGATACGGGAAGCGCAAATCGTGGAAAGTCGTGACCACCGGTGCGGCGCTCATCACATCCGGCAAAAAATGAATGAACGGTGACATCTGATACATCGCGGTCTGATAATGCAGATTCACCACATCCAAGCGTTCGCGCTTCGCCCATTGATTGATGGCGCGCAGGCTCGCCCAGCGCCAATTCCCCTCATCCGCGGTCAGGCGTACCCGCGAGTCATCGCTCTGGCCGCGTGAGTCGGTGTAAATGAGGACGGTGTGTCCGGCATCAGTCAGCGCCCGTGCCAATTCGCGGCAGTGTGCGCCAATCCCGCCCTGCATCGGCGGATATTCTCCGGTGATTAAGCCAATCCGCATCAGCGCACCCGTAAGCCGGATTTCAAAACCTGCCGATAGATTTCGACCCGTTGGCGGCGCAAGTCACGCTTGTGGCCGAGTATTCCTTTGCCCCACTCCATCATCAACTGCCAGACATAGCCTATCAGCAGAAATAGCCGGAGCGACCCAGCAAAAAAACCGCCGTAAACCTTGCGGAAATAGCGCAGTTTAGACTCGTTATAGTAGATGTGCTTACGCGCAGAGGCTTGGTCGGTGCTTTTGCCGCCGAGATGGACGATTTGCGCCCCCCCGACATAGACAACCCCCCAGCCGGAATCTTTTGCGCGTTTACACCAATCCATCTCCTCATAAAACATCACGTAACCTTCATCAAGGCCGCCGAGTTGGTCATAAACCTCACGACGAGCCATCAGGCACGACCCCTGCATCCAATCGACCTCAAACGTAGCGCGGTCATCCTTATCCAAAAGGGCGTAATCATGCAGCCACGATTTCGGCGCGAGGGGTTCTAGCCATGTACTCTCGAAGAACGCCAAACGGCGACTGGGAAAACGGCGGCGGGTTGATTGCGTGGTGCGGTCATCATTCAGCGTATGCGCTCCGACCAGACCAGCCTGCGCGTGACCATCCAGATAGCCTGAAAGCACAGCCAGCGCGTCGCCTAAAATCAGCGTATCGGGGTTGAGCAACAGCAAGTGTCGCCCCGTCGCGGCCTTGAGGCCGATATTGTTGCAGTGCGTATAGCCAGAATTTTCGGTTTGTGGCAACAGAATCACTTGTGGAAATTCGCGGCGAGTCATTCCCACGGTGTCGTCGGTGCTGGCTGAATCGACCACGATGACCTCGACGCTGCGCCCGCCCCAATCCGAGGCATAGAGACTGTTCAGACAGTCACGTAGGATGTCAGCCACGTTCCAACTGACGATGATAACGGAAATATCAACCACGGCATAAGCCCATCTGACTAGCAATCTTGAGTGATGAGTCCTGAGTCCTGAGTAAAAGAACAGGCCGAGGAGTGCAATGAAGTGTACCAAACCTTAGCGGTGGGTAGTGAGGTTTGATTGCTCACCGTCACGCCATAACAGGGAAAATTGCTGCCTCTGCGTCGGTTTCTATATTGAAGAATCCCCTAACCTCCTGTAGGATTCTGCCGCTGTCAACCACTTTAGGTTGGCATATTCACATCCTTTTCGCCCCAAACGGCACATCCTCGTGCTGTGGTGGGGCTGAATGTCCGTGGAAAGGGCAAAAACACCGTGCAAAGGGACTACGAAGTCACCTTCATTGTTCGCATTGAAGGCACCGATGACCAAATCAACGAAGTCGTTGACCAAGCTAAAAACTGGGTCGAGGCTGACGGCGCGAGCAAGGTCAACAAAATTGACCGTTGGGGTCGCCGCAAGCTCACCTATGAGATCGAGCGTCAGCGCGAAGGCTACTATGTGCTGTTCGACGCCACCGTCGATGCCAAGCACATGGAAGAACTTGAGCGTAACTTTACCCTGTCGTCGCAGATTCTGCGCCACTTGGTCGTCCGCAAGGACGAATAAGTCTTTCGCCATACACTGGCGGGTTAGAGAATAGCGATGGCTCGCGGGTTAAACAAAGTGATGATCATTGGGAGCATGGGACGTGACCCGGAACTGCGTTACACGCCTACCGGCTCGCCCGTGACCAACTTTGATGTCGTTGTCGTCAGCCATAGCTATACCACCCCAGAAGGTGAACGCCGCGAAAAGGCCGAATGGTTCAATGTCGTGGCGTGGGGGCGTCTGGCGGAAATCTGCAAGACGCACCTGAGCAAAGGCCAGCAAGTCTACATCGAAGGTCGGCTGCAAACACGCGGCTGGGAAGACGACCACGGTAAGAAGCACTACCGTACCGAAATCGTCGCCCAAGAGATGAAGTTGCTGGGAGATCGTCGCACAGACGACGATTATGATGATGTGCAAGACGAATTCGACAGCTAATTAACGCCTCCAAACGGGGCAAACAGGACAATACAGAGGACAATCATGGCAGACCGTGAAGATCGTGACAATCAGGAAGACGGCGAACGCAGCGAACGTGGTGATCGCGGCGGCGGTAGAGGGGGTCGCGGTGGTGACCGTGGCGGAGACCGTGGTGATCGCGGCGGCATGATGCGCCGTCGTGGTACGCACTGCCCAGATGGCAGATGCTTCGATTACAAGGATGTAGACACTCTCAAGCGCTACGTCAGTGAATCGGGTCGTATCAAGCCGCGTCGTCAGACCGGCAACTGCGCCCGCTGCCAGCGCCAATTGGCGCGTGAAGTCAAGCGTGCGCGTCACTTGGCTTTGCTGCCGTTCGTCAGCACCAACGACTAGTCCTAAAAGGACGGAGCCGGAGCATGGCGAAAAAGACACTAGATACTCCCTTGCCCAAGACCGCGGCCGAACGTAAGGCGGCGTCAAAGCAAGTCGTTCAACCCACCCGCATCCAAAAGTTGCTGGGTCTGAACCCGAACCGCGAAGCGATGTCCCGCCACGAAAAAGAAGCTGAAGCTAGCCGCATCATTTTCGTCACTCTCGGCGCAGCTATCGCGGTCATCGTCGTTTTGTTGGTGATTGCGCTCGTCGTTGACGGCCTAATCCGCCCCAGTCAACCCGTGGCGACCATCAACGGCCAGACGCTCACCGTGGCCGATTTCTCACAGCGTTTCCGCCTAGAGCGCGCGCTTGAGAACGCCATCCTGAACAATGTTATCAATGACGCCGTTGAGAACTTTGGCGTGGATGCCGACCAAGCCGCGCAAACGGTCTTGGGCGTCGAGCCGTATGCCACCTACTACAACGAACTCATCACGCCTGAAGTGATGGGTTTGCGCGTGGTAGACGATATGGTCAATCAGCGCTTAATCGAGAAATACGCGGCTGACAACACCATCACCGTCACCGACGAGCAGATTGACGCCAAGATTAATGAAGTCATCGGCTATGATCCTGAAGCCGTCGCCTTGATTGGCGCGGACGCCACCGCCACCCCAGAGCCGAGCGCCACCCCGACCCCATTTGTTTCGCCCACCCCGGCTCCCACCTCTACCCCCACGGCAGAGCCGACGGCCACCGCGACGATTGAGGGCGGCGTCACTGCCACCCCGACCAGCACCGCCGCCCCTACTGCTACGGCTGTCGCCACCCGCAGTTCGGACGAGGTGCGTGAGGATTACGAGACCGAAAAGCGTACCCTCATCAGCCAAGTGGCCGGTCAAGCGGGTGTCAGTGACCAAACCGTGCGGGATTACTTCCGTTTCCTCGCCCTCAAGGATATCATTGGTGATACCCTAAGCCAGAACACGGACGATACCACCCAGTATGCAGATGTCCGTCACATCCTCGTCGCAACCGAGGAAGAGGCCGCCGACCTGATTGCCGCGCTGAACGCCGGTGAGTCGTTCTCGGAATTGGCGAAGGCCAACTCCACCGACACGGGCAGCGGTGCGAATGGCGGTGAATTGGGCTGGGCCCCGATTTCCAACTACGTGGCGGAATTCGCTGATGCGGTCAATAACGCCGAAATCGGCGCGATTGTCGGCCCCGTCGAGAGCGAATTCGGTCAGCACATCATCCAAGTCCGTGCGCGTGAGTCGCGTGAGGCCACCGAGGCCGAAATCAGCCGCGCCCGTCAGTTGGCGCTTGATGCGTGGTTAGAAGACCTCCGCACCGAGAACGAAGCTAATTTCGAGACCTTCGGCGCTTGGGTGAACAGCGTTCCCACCACATCGGGCTTCGTCTACCGCGCCCGATAAACCGCAAGTCATGAATCCCTAGTCCTGAGTGATGCGATATTCTCGCATCACTCAGGATTTTTTATTTCCATCCTTAAGATTCCGGGCTAACGGATTTGGTTGGCTTCACTCATCACTCATCACTTCAGACTCATCACTGCTCTTTCCCCACGCTAACCCCACAATTGATGGTCTCAGTCCGCGTAGATGTGTATAATCTGGCTATGAGCAGTCAACCGGACGACCCCGTTTTGCGCCTAGAAGCACGGCTGGAATTGTGGATTGAAACCACATTCGCCGCTGCATTTGGGCCGCGTGTCGATATTTTCGACATCGCCCTGCATATCGCCCGCGCAATGGATGCTGGGGTATTGCGCGACCCCGACACAACACGCCCCATCGCCCCAGACCAATATCGCGTCTCGCTACATAACACCGCTTATGACCGGATTCACGCCCGTCAACCTGATTTGATTGAAAAATTGACCGACTATATCATCACATTGGCGGCGCAGAACGAATACCGACTGGTTCAAAATCCGACCCTGACCTTATACGCCGACCCCGCTTGCGAACCCCATCACCCCCAAGTTATCACTCATCACACCGAAGAACCGGGTAGCGGAACGGTTGGTATGGATGCTGTAACTGTCGAATCGCCTAAACAGTCCACAGTACGCGCCAGTTTGGTCATCAACGGCAATGGGAGTTATTCCCTTGATGCCGATTTGACCAGCGTGGGGCGGATGGTGGACAATGACATCGTGATTGATGACCCATTCGCATCGCGCTATCATGCCCAAATCCGGCGGCGCGGCAACGAAACCCTGCTGTTCGATGCGGGAAGCTCACGCGGGACGCGGGTCAACGGGGTCTTGGTGCGCGAACACCGGCTGCGAAGTGGTGATGTGATTGAGATTGGCAAAAGCCGCCTAATTTACCTCGAAGAACGGGATGACGACCACCTCAGCCCCGCTACCGAAACCCTAGACCTCGTTTAAGCATTGGCCGCTGGCCGACGGTAGTTTCTCTGATGGATACCGCCCTTCTCTTATTCGTGTTGCGCCTCGCCTCGGCCTTCCTCATCGTGGGATTCATCGGGGCGTTGGCATGGCTTATCTGGCGTGACTTCCGGCAAACCGCCGTCATCTATGGCTCGTCCCGTCACAGTTATGGACAAGTCATCGCGTTGATGGAACTGGACGGCAAATTGGTCAAAACCGGCACGACTTACCCGCTGATTCCGCTGACCAGTTTTGGCCGCGCCCCGACCAACACCATCCAAGTTGAGGATACCGCCACCTCTAACGACCACGCCGCCCTCGCCCGTAAGGGTGAGCAGTGGTGGCTAGAAGACCGCCGCAGCCGCAACGGGACAACCCTCAACGGCACACCGATTGATAAACCGGTCATCATCACCCACGGTGACATCATCGGCATCGGCAAGCTGAACTTTCGGATAGAACTTTCCGAGTCTCCCTGAACGTGATATGTTTTAGCGCTCATCTCTCAATTAAAGGATTTTGCGATGTCTGAACAAATAACAATTGGCGTCATGGGCGGCTCTGGCCTGTATAACATGCCGGAAATCACCGACAAAACCACCATTGAAGTCGATACGCCATTTGGCAAGCCCAGCGCCCCTATCGTCATCGGGACGCTACGCGGTAAACGGGTGGCGTTTTTGGCACGGCACGGCGTAGGGCATGTCCTCACCCCCTCAGAAGTCCCCTATCGGGCGAATATTTACGCGCTAAAATCGTTGGGCGTGCGCTTCATCCTCGCCGCCAACGCCTGCGGCTCGCTCAAAGAAGAATACGCCCCCGGTCACTTGGTCCTTCCGACTCAACTGTATGACAACACCAAGTCGGAACGCGGTGGGCGGAGTTTCTTTGGCAACGGAATCGTCGGGCATGTCGGCGTCGCAGACCCGTTCAGCCCAGAACTCTCAGAAGTCGTCATGGCAGCCGCCCGTAAGGATGTCGAAGACGCCACCCTCCACCACGGCGGGACATTCGTCATCATCGAAGGGCCGCGCTTCTCAACACGCGGCGAGAGCGAGATTTTTCGGGCGTGGGGCTGTTCGCTGATTGGGATGACGACCTGCCCAGAGGCATTTTTGGCGCGTGAGGCGGAAATCGCCTATGTCACGCTGGCGCACATCACCGATTACGATGTCTGGCACACCTCCGCCGAACCCGTCACCGTCGAGATGGTCATGACCACGATGGCGCTCAACATCAAGCACGTCCAACAAGTCATCGCCGCCACCGTCAGCCGGATTGATGAGGCCGCCGATTACGCCGCCCATCACGCGCTGGATAACACGGTCATGACCGCGCCAGAACGCATCCCGTCCGACGTAAAATCGACTCTGCGCCTGCTGTTGGGCAGTCGCTACGCCGATTAACGGCGCATCACCGGCCATGTTCAGCCCCACACGCCCCAGTCGCCATATCGACCTAGAACTCTATCCAAATATCGGGCGGGAGCGCGTTCTGTTGGTGATAGCGGGATTGTTCGCCGTGGTGAATTTCGCCGCGTTGAATACGGTGCGCGGAGCATCCCTAATGGCGTGGTTGCCAGTCTTGGCATGGGTCGCCGCCGCTATCGCCGGACACCGAGCGCTCAATTATTGGCTGCCGCGCCGCGACGGGCTGATTTTCCCAGTGTGCATGTTCCTCAGCGGATGGGGATTGGCCGCGATTGACCGCCTTGCCCCGGCTTTTGCAGACCGTCAAGCGCTCTGGTTATTGGTTTCCGTCGGCGGGCTGGTTTTTAGCGCGTGTTCGCCCCGCCTGTTGCGTTGGTTACGGCGCTACCGCTACAGCTTGCTGGTCGGCGGAATCGGCTTACTGCTCGTCTCGATTTTCTTTGGCGTCAACCCGTCCGGTCAGCAAGGCGCGCCCACGCTCTGGCTAGGCATCAGCGGGGTTTATTTTCAGCCGTCAGAAGTCCTCAAACTGGTTTTGGTGGCTTTTTTAGCCTCATATCTGGCTGAACAATACCCGTTACTCTCGGCGCGGGATATACAGCGTACATTGGGCGGCTGGTCATTCAGCCCGCGAGTGTTCGGCCCCGTCCTGTTGATGTGGGGCGTGTGCGTGATGGTTTTGGTCTGGCAACGCGACCTCGGCACGGCGCTGGTGTTCTTCCTCGCCTTCCTGAGTTTGCTATATCTCGCCAGCGGCCAAGTCTGGGTATTATTCGCCGGGGCGGGCTTGATGGTGATTGCGGGCATATTGGCCTATCAATTATTCGCCGTCGTGCAACTCCGCGTAGACATCTGGTTCAATCCGTGGATTGAGGGCGAGGGGCGCGGCTATCACATCGTCCAGAGCCTATTGGCCTTCGCCAACGGCGGGGTTTTTGGGCAAGGAATCGGGCAAGGGGCGCCGGGCTATGTCCCCGTCGCGCACAGCGATTCGGTCTATGCGGCGCTGGCGGAAGAATGGGGATTTTTGGGCGCGGTGGGCGTGGTGTGCGCCTTGATGGTATTCACCCTACGCGGTTTACGCGCTGCCCTCACCCATCAAGAGCGCCCGTTTTATGCGCTATTAGCGGTGGGCATGACTTCACTCATCGCCATACAAAGCTTGCTTATTATGGGCGGCGTCCTGAAACTTATCCCGCTGACCGGCGTGACCTTGCCGTTTGTCAGCTACGGCGGCAGTTCTCTGCTCATCAGCTTCATCATGGCGGGCTTATTGCTGCGCTTAACTTCTACCGAGGACAGCCATGCGCTTTGAACGCAGCGTCTCCCATCTGCTCATCGGATTGATGGTCGCCTTCGGTTTCGTCTTGGCCTCAGCGCTATATTGGGGCGTGATAGGGTCAGATGAGGCGTTGGCCTCCCCGTTAAATTATCGCCAGCGTGCCGCGCTTGCCGCCCTCCGGCGCGGGGACATCATCGACCAAGCGGGTCGCCCACTGGTTGAGAGCGTCGCGGCTGACGAAGCCGGTTGGTTGCGCGTCACCCGTGACCCGTCCCTGCCTAGCATCACCGGTTATGCCAGCCTGACCTATGGCACGGGCGGCTCAGAAGCCGCTTATAACGCGATTTTAACCGGCACAGACCAGCCACAGACTTTTGCAAGAAGTTTTGAGCGCGATGTGCTACATTTGCCGCAAAGTGGCAACGACATCCGCCTAACCTTAGATTTGACCATACAGCAAGCCGCCGCTGAAGCGCTTTCTGGGCGTACCGGCGCGGTGATTGTGATGGATGCCGCCACAGGCGCGCTATTAGGCGTCGCCAGCAGCCCCAGTATTGACCCTGCCACACTGGACGCAGATTGGGAATCACTCATCAAGCGCCGCGATAACCCGTTCTTCAACCGCGCCTTACAGGGTGAATATCAACCCGGCGGGGCGCTTCAACCCGTCTTATTGGCGGGCTGGTTGATTGCGGGGCGTTCGCCGGATGAGGCGCTTGCCCTCTCTGATGGACTCGCAGTCCCCGTCGTGTTAGACGAGGCCGTGCTGACCTGTATCCAAACGCCCGCGTCGGATGCGCTCACCCCGGCAGACGCATTGCTCACCGGCTGCCCCGTCGGATTCGAGGCCATGATTGCAGCACTCGGCGAGGCGGCGACTCGTGACCTTTTGGGCTTGTTCGGCGCAAGCCAACATATCGAGTTAGACGGGTTCACCCTCCGTACCCAATCGAACGCCGTGCCAAGCGTCTCGTCAAATTGGACTGCCGACGCGCTAGGGCAAGGGGCGCTCAGATTATCCACACTGGATATGGCCGTCATCACTGCCGCGATTGCCAACGATGGCAACGCCCCTAAACCGTTCTTGCTCCAAGCGACCCGCACACGGGATTCGAAGGAATGGGTGACGCTCGCCCTACCCCCACAAACACTCCCCATCACCACCGCTCAGAACGCCCAGACCATCCAGAGCGTGATGCGCCAAGCGGTAGACTCTGGGACGGCAATGGGCGCGGCGCAAACCGGCCTGAGCATCGGCGGGCATGTCGGGCAGGCTGTTTCCGGCCAACAATCACTGACATGGTTCACCGGATTCGTCCAAATCGAACCCGGCCACAGCCTCGTGACCGTGGTCTTATTCGAGGGTGAAGCCACCGCGTCCGAAGCCGCCCAAGCGGGCGGGATGATTCTGCGCGTCGCTGTGGATGCCGACATCAGGCTCAACGATTTCTAAACCCATAACCATCATATACTTTTTGTTATCATCTTCTTCATCCCAACCAGTGAGTTATCCGCGTGCCAACCACACGAGCAACCTCTACCACGCAATTCCAACACCCCACCCTTAACCGCGTCGTGCCACTCCTCTGGCTGCTGGTGGTAGGGGCGGTTCTCGGCGTCTTTATCTACAGCCTCCCCTTGCAATATGAGACCTTCCGCACCTCGCCACGCTACGCCGTCGGATATGCGTCGGCGTTGGCACAGATGCGCTTATCCGCCGAATTTTACGCTGGATACTTCGCCGTTTTAGATACAATTCAGGTGGTGGTCATCACGGGGGTGAGCCTATTGGTGTTCGCCCGACGCCGTGATGACTGGATGGCATTGCTCATTTCCGCCTCGGTTCTGGTCAGTAGTATCAGCACCATCCCCGCGCTCCATGAGGTTTTGGGCAGGCAAGCCTCACTGTTGTTCATCTTCTCATCCAGCGGCGTGATTATCGCGCTGTTCCTATTCCCCAATGGGCGATTTTACCCGCGCTGGACGGTCTGGTTGACCCCAGTGGTGGTTTTACTCCCGTTAGTTGGTGGCGCGTTCATCCTAAGTCGAGAAACCGGCATCGACTCCTCGATAAGTCCGATTACCTCAATACAAAGCCTGCTCCAATTGATTGGGCTTGTGGCGCAAATTCGGCGCTATCGGCGCATTTCTAGCCCGACCCAACGTCAACAGACCAAGTGGGTGATTTTGGGCTTTGCGCTGGCTGTCATCATGGGATTGGTCTACACTTTCATCCCAAATTTCTTCCCCGCCCTGACCACGCCCTCATTTGACAGTGTAGATGTTCAATACACCGTCGTCAGTTTGCTCTGGCAGATGGTCGGCGTCGCACTGGTAATTTTTGGCCTGAGCGCTATCCCCGCAACCATCGCGCTCTCCATCATCCGTTACCGGCTGTGGGACATCGACTTAACGATTAACCGTTCGCTGGTCACGGCTGGCGTGACGTTCATACTGGCGACCATATTCGGGTTGGTATTCTGGGGGGCGCAAGCCATATTTCGCGGGATATTCGGCGGCGGTGATGAGTTGGCCGTAGCCGCCGCTGGGATATTGGTCGGCGTGGCGTTCAACCCGACTCGCAACCGCGTCCGCCGATTCGTTGACCGCAAGCTATACGGTTTCCGTTTTGACCTGAATCAGGCCAAGCGCAATCAAGACGCGCCCATCATCACAAATCCCGGCTTGTTAAGCGGCAAAACCATCGGCGAATGGCGCTTACAAGGGGTTTTAGGACGTGGCGGCATGGGGGAGGTGTATCAGGGCGTGATGTCTGATGGGCGCATCGCGGCCATCAAGATTTTGCTGCCAGATTTGGTGGCGAAACCGGAAGTCATCGAGCGATTCACCCGCGAGGGCGAAATCGCACCACAATTGCGCCACCCGCACATTGTCCGCACATGGAGCGCAGGCGTCGATGACGGACAATAGTATATAGCGCTGGAATATATCGTCGGCGGAACCCTCAAAGACGCGCTCAAACAGCGCGAGGTCTACCCATTGGCGGAGGCCTGCGCCGTCCTCAAGCCCATTGCCGAGGCGCTAGATTTTGCCCACGCGCAAGGGTTCGTCCACCGAGACCTCAAGCCCAGCAATATCATGATGCGGGCTGAGGACGACGGCAAAACCCTCACCCCGATTCTGATGGATTTCGGCATCGCCAAAATCATCGGCGGGACAATCCTAACCGGCAGCGGCGCTGTCGGGACGATTGAGTATATGGCTCCCGAACAAATCACCAGTTCACGTACTATTGACGCCCGCGCCGATATTTACGCGCTGGGCGTGCTGGCCTATGAGTTGATTACCGGCCAGACTCCCTTCACTGGCAACGTCGGGCAGATTCTGTTCAACCAACTGCAACAGCCGCCGCCCGACCCGCGCACACTGGTCGCCGATTTGCCGAAATCTGCGGCTGAGGCGCTATTCAAGGCGTTAGAGAAAGCCCCATCCGCCCGCCATGCTAACGCGCTGACATTCATCAATGAATTGAGCGTTGCCGTCCCCGCTGCCGTGTAACGGATGAACCTCAAGTTATGCGTGTTCGGGTTTCAATTCCGCTTCGACCAATTCTGCCTCAACCGAGTCGGTGAATAGGCGTTCGCGGAAGATGAACGCGACCAATAGCCCAACAATCACGCGATACCATTTGTGGAAGAATCCTTCCAATAACGCGGCAGCCGCCGCTACGCCCAGCGTCATCTCTGGGTGAGTCGGCGCGACAATCGCCATCAACATCGCGGCCAGTGAAATCTCGGTCACGCCTGCACCATTCGGGACAAAACTCAACGCGCCGATGGCCGCCCCTATCCCGACGATGAAGGTTGCTTGCAAAATCAGAGTCGTGGTCATCGGCAGACCCAACGCCCATAGAATCAGCACAAATACCAGCGCGGTAAACCCATACGTCCCCACGCCAAACACGATTGTCACCGCGACATGCCGCAGATTAAACACTTCGCGACTGCTCTCATATAGCTCACAAAACCACGGGTGCGCCCGCTTGATCAACGGGACGCGGGCGATAATCGCCAACGCGAACATCCCTAGCGGGCGGATCTGCACCGCCAATAATCCGCCGCCGATGAGCAAGGTTGAGCCAAAAATAATCGTGCGACTGAGCGCATCGGTGGTCGGGTCGAGCGCCAAATTATCCCCAGCCAAAATCAGCGTGACGGCCATCAGGATTAAGACCGAGATACCGTCATTCACTCGTTCAGCCAGAATCACTGGCACGGTACGCGCCACAGTCACGCCGGTCTTGACCTTGACCATCACCGCTTTCAGCAATTCCGCCGCCTTGCCGGGGCTGACCACCAACACGAACCCGGTCAGGAAGATGACGGCGCTATCCACACGGCTGAACTTATCGCGTGCGCCGATGACGCCCATATAATATTGCCACGTCAGAAAACGAGTCAGGAACGTGCCAGTCTGCGCGACCACGATTAAACCTAGCGTCCACCACGGGAAGTTTTGCATCGCCGCGCCGACGCCTTCGGTGAACTGCCCCTGACTATCGAACAGCACCAGCATCACGACATAAATCCCCAGCGAAAACAGCAATCCCAACACGATTTGCTTACGATATTTCTCCATCCGTTTTTGTATCCAATCATGGGTGTTTAGTGCATATCACAGCTATTTTACACAACCCCGCCACGAACTCATCACTCCTTAAATAGAGTGGGAGTCGGGCAACCGTGCCTTAAAGCGCGTGACTCATACAGGTATACTGGTGGGATGAGAAAAAATGAGCAGGTTAGCACCAATGAGCGATAATCTGAACGATACCAAGCCGCGCCCAGTAGTCCAATTACCACCAGAACCCGCTGCACGGCCTGACCCAACTCAACCTAAAGCCCCGACCCCGCGCCCAGTCGCGCCGCGTCCTCCTGTCGATGAAGGCATTTCCGCGCCGCCGCGTTTTCTGCTGTGGGGCGTGATTATCATTTTCGTGCTGGGGATAGTGGCCGTGTTCGGCTCTGTGGCCGCATTCCGTTTCGTATTGCAACCCGCCCAACAAGAGCGCGTGATGCAAGTGATTCCCTTCATGGAAGCCTTCTTGCCGCCTCGTCCGAAACCCGGAGATACCCTCCCCACGCCGGAATCATCCACCGACTCCGACATCTCACCCGCCGATTTGTTGGGCGGCCTTGATTTGGGCGGCACACCTACCCCGGAAACCGTCGCCCCAACCCTTGCGCCAACTGCCGAGCCAACCTTAGCGCCTACCGCCATCCCAACCAGTGCGCCAACGCTAGAATCGACTCAATCCGCTGAGGTTCAACCCACCGTCGCGCCGACAGAGGTTGTCTCCCAACCAGACAGCATCCCGGTTTCGATAGATAACCCGACTCTGCCACGCAGCGCCCGCCTGACCGGATTCATTTATCAAAAACAGACGTGGAACAACTGCGGCCCTTCTAATATCACGATGGCGCTCAGTTATTACGGCTGGCAACGTGACCAGACCTATGCCGCCCAATTCCTAAAACCCGGCGGGCGTGAAGATAAGAACGTCTCGCCGTCCGAAATGGCGGCCTTCGTCAATGAGCAAAGTTCGGTCAAGGCCATCGTCCGCATGGGCGGCAGTGTTGATCTCTTGAAGTCGCTACTGGCGAACAACTTCCCTGTCATCATCGAAACTGGCTTCATGCCAGAGGGCTATGATTGGATTGGGCATTATCGCACCATCGCGGGGTATGACGACAATCAGGGGATGTTCTTCCTGTATGACAGCTTCCTCGGACAAGCCAACGGCGGCGACCCCATCCCAGAGACCTATCCCGCCCTAGATTCGATGTGGCGTCAGTTCAACCGCGTCTTTATCGTGGTCTACGAGCCGCAGCGTGAGCAATTGCTCCAAAGTGTGCTGGGGAACTATTGGGACGAGCGTGCCGCAGACGAAATCGCGCTAGAGACCGCCACCGCAGAGGCCACCGCAGACCGTACCGACGGCCACGCATGGTTTAACCTCGGCACATCGTTGACCGAATTGGGTGATTTTGACCGCGCCGCAGCCGCCTATGACCGCGCCCGCATTGAGGGCGTGCCGTGGCGCATGACGTGGTATCAATTTGGCCCGTTTGAGGCCTATCAGGGCGCGGGGCGCTATAACGAAGTCCTCAGCCTCGCCAGTTCTAACTTGAGCAACGGGGCAGAATATGTCGAGGAGACTTACTATTGGCAAGGGCGCGCCTTTGAAGGGTTGGGGCGTCCCAACGATGCCGCCAGCGCTTACCGTTCGGCCTTGCGTCGCCACCCCGCCTATACCGACGCACAAACCGCGCTCACCACATTGGGGCTGTAACCTGTCATGACTGATTCCCCCGCCAACGCCCTCCCGAAACCGCGCAGCCTCGCCCGTTCTACCGCCATCGTCGTTTTTGGGTTCGGCGTGGCGAAGGCCATCAGCCTGCTTCAAACCGTCGTCATCGCTGATACATTTGGCGTGGGCGAAGCGTTAGATACGTATGCCTCGGCCAACCGTATCCCAGAAATCATCTTCACACTGATAGCGGGCGGGGCGCTGGCGACGGCTTTCCTGCCCGTATTCAGTGGTTTGCTGACGGAAAACCGCGAGAAAGCGTGGCGTACCGCCAGCCACGTCATCAACAGCGTGTTCTGCTTGACGTTCCTCATCAGCGCAATCGTGTATGTGCTTGCGCCGTGGCTGGTCGGGCAATTTGTCGTCTCTGGGTTCAGCCCAGAGGCGCAAGCTCAGACCGTTAACCTGATGCGGATTCTGCTGCTCAGTACCTTGATTTTCTCGGTCAGCGGCATCTTGATGGGGATTCTGCAAAGCCATAACCACTTCTTGATGCCGACCCTCGCGCCCATCATGTACGATGTCGGAATCTTATTCGGCGTGTTGTATCTGCTACCGACCAATGGGGTATATGGCATCGCCTATGGCGCGGTGATTGGCGCGGCGCTGCACCTCGCCGTACAAATCCCCGGCCTATTCATGTTTAAGGCCAAATGGACGTTCGCGCTGGGCTTAGATGACCCTGAACTATGGCGAATCTTCCGGCTGATGATTCCGCGCATCGGTATTTTAGGCGTGTTCAGTCTCAATTTTCTGGTCATGAACAATATCGCGTCCAAGTTGGGAACGGGGTCGGTTGCGGCACTAGATTGGGGCTGGCGACTCATGCAAATCCCCCAGACCTTAATCGGGACGGCGATGGGGATTGTGATTTTCCCAACGCTTGCGGCGCTGAGTCAGCTTGGCGATGTCGCGGGCAAACGGGCGGCGCTCTCCGGCGCGACCCGATTCATCTTGATTGGGACGATCCCCTCCGCTGTGGGTCTGGTCGTGGTTGGGCGTCCGCTGGTTTCGCTGTTGGAAAGTGGCGCGTTTGATGCGACTGCGACGGGATTGGTCTATTCGACGCTGGTGTGCTTCTCGTTGGGCTTAATCGTCCACAGCGTCCTAGAAGTGGTCGCACGCGGATTCTATGCCGATAAAAACACCTTGACGCCGTTATTGGCCGCAGTCGGCGGCGCGGTGATTAATTTTGTCTTGGCATATACCTTGTCCGGTGTCCTAAATTCCCCCATCACGCCCTTCCCCGGCGGGCTGGCCTTAGCCAATAGTTTAGGAGTCGCGTTTGAAGTCATCGTCCTGATGGTGATTCTGCGCCGTCATTGGCATGGCATAGACGAAAACACGATGGCGCGTACCGTCGTCAAAACCACCCTCGCTAGTTTGGTGATGGCGCTGGCGATTCTGGGAATTAACTTGGTTTGGGACGCGCTAGGACTCAATGGCGGCGGCAAACTCGATACGGCCATCCAATTGGCGGTAGAGGTTGGTATCGGTGGTGCTGTGTTCATAGCAACGGCTTATGCGCTAAAATTAGAGGAATTCAAGACGTTGCTTAATGTCATTTTGCGCCGCCAACCCGCCCCGGTCATCACCGAATAGGACTCCCCTATGGCCTTTGAAATCTACACGCTCAATCTCGGTCTCGCCCAGACCAACTGTTACTTGCTAGGCGACTCCGAGACCGGCGATTGCATCATGATTGACCCGGTGGACGAGCCGGAAACACTGCTAAAAGCCATTGCAGAAAAAGGCTGGACGCTCAAGCTGGTATTAGCGACTCACGGCCATTTTGACCACATCCTCGCCAGTAAAGGCGTCATCGACGCGACTGGCGTGCCGTTCTATATCCATCACGCCGATTTACCGCTGGTCGAGCGCCTCTCTGAGACCGGTTTGCGATTCGTCGGTAAACGCTGGCCGGACGCCGCCAAGCCCACCCGTCTACTGACCGATGCGCCGGAAATCATCGAACTGGGGGCGTTCAAATTACATACCCTGTTCACCCCCGGCCATGCCGCTGGTCATATCGCGTTCCACTGGCCGGAACAGCGAGTCGTGTTCAGCGGGGATGCGCTGTTCAAAGGCACGATTGGCCGCACCGACCTCCCCGGCGGAGACTATGACATGCTGATGCACTCGATTTTCGACAAATTACTCACCTTGCCAGATGATACATCGGTCTTGCCGGGTCACGGGTCGCCAACCACCATCGGCCTCGAAAAAGAGACCAACGAACATATCCTCGACTATCAATCATGAGCGTCGTCTTTAACCAATTTTCATACCCGCTGATTGCGGCGGGCGTGCTGCTAGTCGTCTTTTTTTGGATGTATCGCCGCGTCAGACCAGCACGCATTTTGTTCGTCGAAATCACCTTAGTCGTGGTTTTTGTCGGCGGATTTTTCGCGCTCCGCACCGGGGACGGCGATCTGACCGACATCGCCACCTTTGAGACGGTGATCACGAATGACCGCCCGACATTCATCGAATTTTTCTCAAATTTCTGCACCGGCTGCTTGGTCGTGCGCCCAACGGTAGACGCGCTGATTGCGGACATCAAAGGGGATTTTAATATCCTACGCGTGAATATCCACACCGACGCGGGGCGTGAATTGCGTGACCGCCTCGGATTCAGCTTTACGCCGGAATTTGTGCTGTTGGACGCGGACGGGGCTGAGGTCTGGCGTGACCATGTTCCGCCGTCAGATGACATCCTGATTCGGGCGCAGTGATCCCGTGCATATCCTCTTAATTTTCGTGGATGGGGTCGGCCTCGGCGCAGATGACACAACCATTAACCCGCTGTCCGCCGCCAACACCCCAACCCTCTGGGCGCTTGCCAACGGCCATAAATGGTCAATCGACACTGGTCGGCAGTCCAGTCCCCGCGCCGAGTTCGTCCCGACAGACCCCGTGATGGGCATACAGGGTCGCCCGCAATCGGGGACGAGTCAGGCCGCTATCCTAACCGGAATCAACGTCCCCGCGCAGTTAGGCTACCACTTTGGCCCCAAGCCAGATGAAGCCACCCGCGCCCTATTAGAGCGAACTAACCTGTTTAAGACCGTCATCGAATCCGGCAAAACCGCTGACCTCATCAACGCCTATCCGCCGCGCCTGCATTACGACATCAACCGAGGCAAAACCCTCCGCAGCAGCATCCAACACGCGGCATGGGCGGCTGGCCTCCCGATGCACACCGCCGAGGATTTGATGAGCGGCGACGCCATGAGCGAGGAATGGACGGCTAAAGGTTGGCGAGAGTATCTAGGCTACCCTGACGCCCCGATTTACGCCCCACTTGAGGCAGGCCGCAAGATGGTTGAACTCTCGCGCCGATATGATTTCGCCTTTTTCAGCCATTGGCTGACCGATATCATCGGGCATCGCGGCCCGTTTGCGGACGGGGTAGCGCTGTGGGAGACCATTGACGCGGTGATGCAAGGGGCGCTAGAAGTTTGGGATGACTCCGAGGGATTGATGATTCTGACCAGTGACCACGGCAACTTTGAAGACCTCAGTCACGGCAAACACACCGAGAATCTCGTCCCAACCGTCATCATCGGCGAGCGCAAAGCCGAATTCGCCGACGGCCTCACCGACCTCTCGCAACTGACGCCCAAGATTTTGCAGATGCTCTCGATATAGGGATTTCCTGTGCCGCGTAAGGGCGTAGCGTGCTACGCCTTTTTTATTCAATAAGACAAGCTATAGCGACTTTATGTAAAACACGCTTGACATAAAATCAACTCCGCTTTACACTATTGGTATCTTCACATGACCAATGGAGTAACCCTCATGACTCAAGCAGCCCGCCAATACACCCGCCGTTTCACCTTAGCGATGGTCGGATACGTCATCACCATCCTCATCACCCAAAGTCTGCTCAACAACATGGAAGCCAATAGCCTACCGAGCTATCTGGTGTCAATCATCCCCGTAATACCCGTCGGATTCGGGATGTTCGCCTTCCTCAGCTACCTTCGCACTATGGATGAATTGCAACGTCGCATTCAACTGGACGCGGTTGGCTTCAGCGTCGTGCTGACCACAATCATCACCTTCACCCTCGGCATGTTAGAGACCGCCGGACTGCCCAGCATCGGATTGGTGTGGGTGATGCCGATGTTAATCGGTTTCTGGGGCATCGGACTACGCTTCGCCGGAAAACGCTACGAGTAAAAGGCGGCTGCAATGGAAAACAAACTCAAAGTGCTGCGGGCAGAACGTAACTGGTCACAAAATGACCTCGCAGAACACCTAAACGTCTCACGTCAGACCATCAATGCGCTGGAAACCGGCAAATATGACCCCAGCCTAATCCTTGCCTTCAAAATCGCCCGCCTGTTTGAACGCTCGATTGACACCATCTTCTTCCCCAAAGAAGAAGAGATGCAATAACCGTTACCCCGTCTCCTGTTTAAGCACATCGTTATCATGCAAAGGAAATATCACCATGAGGAATCTGTTGATTGGCTTCGTGTTGCTCATCACCGGCCTGTATATCCAACCGCAATCCCACCCCATCGCCGCCCAAGAGTCCGGATTCACCGAACGCGCCCTGACCATCAACCTTGATGGGAGTTTCGAGACACAAGCGATTTTGACCTTGCCGACCTCTGGCGAAGCGCCCTATCCAACTGTGATTTTGTTCCACGGTAGCGGCCCCTATGACATGGACGCCACAGCTATGACTGCACCCGGTGAAGCACCGCTGTCGGCCAATTTCAAGCTGATGGCGGAGGCGCTGCCCAAACAGGGAATTGCCGTGCTGCGCTTCAATAAGCGCGGGGTATTGGCGGGTGGGGAATATGATTTCGCACAGATTCAAGCCTCGACACTCGACCAATTGGTTTTGGACGCCGATAGCGTGATTGCAGCCGCGTTAGAACAATCTGAGGTTGATGCGGAGGCATTGTATCTATATGGGTGGAGCGAGGGCGCTTGGGTGGTCAGCAATGCCGCGCAGACACATCCCGATTTGGCCGGTCTGATTTTACAAGGCGCACCGGATGACAGCTTAGCGGCAATCCTATCCTATCAACATCTGGAATTGGGTCTGCCTTATATGGCTGAGATTACCGACGCGGATGGTGACGGCCTGCTCACGCTAGAGGAAATCGCTACTTTGCCCCAGAGTTCAGTTGGATTGATGGCGTCGTTCTATCTATACGCCCAAAACTCTAGCGTCGAAAGCCCGAAATTGAACCCGTATACCAACAGCAACGGGGATGAAGGAATCGACATTGAGGGGGAGCTACGCCCGATGGTCGAGATGGTGGTCGAGAATTACGCAAATTATCTGCCGCAGATTGAGGCGTCGTATCTGACGGGCGAACTCATCAGCGCCAGCGACATCCCGACTCTGATTCTGCAAGGTGAGCATGACGGCTGGGTTCCACTCCGCAGCGCACAGGCGATTCAAGCAAACGCGCCGGAACAAGTGACTCTCATCACCTATCCCGGCCTCGGTCACGCCCTCAGTCTGACAAAGAATCCCGCCGAGGATGTCTTTACAGTGATGGACAGCCAACCCATTCAAGACATCTCGGCGTGGATTTTAGGGACGAACGACTAAACCTTACTGCATCGCCGCGCTGAGCGTGGCACAGGCTTGACATGACCCGTCAGGGCGGACAATCGCAAAGCCGCCTTGCGGGTCTTCACCATAGGCGCGGAAATCGACGTTCCAGACGATGAACATCCGCACGCGCCCGCCTTGACGTGACAAGCGCACCGCATCGGCCAACCACTGCGCTTGCTCCTGTACGCTGGTATCGGCTGCCCACGCGAAGCCGCCCGGCAGTGCGCCGTAGCCTTCCGGTGTCAAGTAGCCCAACTCGGTGAAACACAACGGCTTGGTCGGGAAGGTATTGCCGTACAAGCTGACCATCGACGGGAAATAGCGCGTATAGTGACTGCTATTACCGCGTGGGTCACCGCTGGTAGCCGTCGGGGGCAAAATCCCTTCGTTGTAATGAACGCCTACGCAGTCCATGAAATTAGCCGCGCCCGCATTCCGCATCTGAGTGATGAAGATGTTATCGTCGCAGCCCCCGGCTTGGCATTGGCCGCCGAAGAAGCCCGTCGGTGACGGTGCGGCGCTGATGACGATGACATTGGAATTGACTCGCTTAATCGCGCCATAGGCCGCCGCCAACATCGACGTGTAGTTCGTGCCGTTGACCTGACCATTCGGCCACTCGCGGTCAATATTCGGCTCGTTCCAGACCTCAATTGCGTCTGGGCCTAGTGCGGCCACCCCGCCGAGGAAATTGGCGAAGTCTTGATAATACTGCGCCGCATTGCCGCCGAATTGGTCTTTTGACCCAACAATCGAGAGCAAGACCTTGAAGCCGTTGGCGTGGGCGGCGTCGATAGCGCCTTGTGCGATGCTGGCTGGGTCGCCGCGATTCCAGCGAATCTGCTGTTTTGCCCATGTCATACGCGCCGAACGCATCTGGTCAACAAACCCGTAACCGGTGATATGGCCGCCCAACGAGAACCCGGTCAAACCGCCACCACCGGGGATGGCCGTCGCGCCGGGGATAGGTGTCGGGACGATAATCACCCCACCCGTGGGGATGGTCAGGCGCTGGCCGACGAAAATCAGGTTGATATTGGTGATGCCGTTGGCTTGGGCAATTGCCGCTACGGTTGAGCCGAAACGCGCCGCAATCCGCCCCAATGTATCACCGGGGACGACGATATAGCTGGTTGTGCCGCCGGGGACGGTTGTCGCGCCGGGGACGGGCGTTGGGGTGGGGGTCGTGCCGCCCGACGGGATACGCAGAGTCTGACCGGCGTAAATCAGGTTAATGTTGGTGATATTATTGGCTTGGGCAATCGCTGAAACTGGGACGCCGAATCGGAGCGAAATCCGATACAGTGTATCCCCGTAGCGCACGACATAGCTGAGGTCTTGTGCGGCAACCACACTCACCGCAAGAGTCAACAGCGCAAATAAAAGGAGCATCAAACGGCGCATAAACATGTCCTCTCCAAAAGTCTTAGCTTTAGCGAGTGTAGCACACTTTCTCCCCGAGCAAGTGGTTCAGGGACGGCGACTATAATGCGCGATATATATCTCATCCATTTGGCCTATACCTTTTCATCCTAAAGACCAATAGGGATTTAAGTTTATGCTTATATACTCAGAATAATAAATTTTCAACATTTTTATGAAATAACTGGAGTGGATAAATTGACTGCTCAGAACACTTACCCAGCCGCCGCACCCATCCACAAAGGCGATGCAATCTGTATCGTCGAGAGTTACTCGGTGATGAGCGTCTCGAGAGATGGCAAAAGAGTCGGCCAGTGGCTTCAGCTTATTATCTGTGCGAATGCGGCCTTTCCATCCCCCAAACACCCTATCGGCTTCGCGGTCAATGAAGTAATCAAAATAGGCCAACCGGTTTCAATCTCCTCAGAACGCCCCGTCCAAAAATCCTTTATACTGTGCAACAAGCCACAACCTCACGCATCCGCTGATTAGCGTCTCCCATGAGATAAATCAAAGCATTACAATAAATCGGATGTTTGGTTAGACTTAGCGCATATCCATCAACATAGAGAATACTATGCGCCTTGCGGTTATTTCAGACATCCACGGCAACCTCACCGCCCTCGACACCATCTTAGAAGACCTCAGCCAAGCCGAACCAGTTGACTTAACGTGGTGTCTGGGCGACCTCGCCGCCTTTGGGCCGCGCCCAGCCGAGTGCATCCGCCGGATTAAAGCCTTAGCCGACGTTGACGAAGGCAAAAACTTCCGCGTGATTGGCGGCAATACAGACAGATACCTCGTCCACGGGGAACGACTGCGCGTCCCTAGCGCACAGGACGAGGCCGAACTCGCCCAATACGCCCAAAACCTCTCAGACCGAGACACCATCCTCAATTGGAATTTCGCCCAACTCGATTGGGAGTGTTATCAATTCCTCAAAAGCACGCTACGGCGTGAACTCATCAAAGATGTTGAAAACTACGGCCTGATCCTCGGCTATCACGGAATCCCCGGCGATGATGAGGCATTTTTGCTGCCGACAACGACCCCCGAACAGGCCGCCGATTATTTCTTAGACCGCGAGGGGCGGCTCGGCATAGGCGGCCATACCCACCGCCAAATGGACAGGCTGGTCGGGCGCTGGCGGATGGTGAATATCGGCAGCATCGGTATGTCGTATGACCAGCCGGGTTTCGCCCAATATGGCATCTTCACGTTCGACAACGGGGAAGTCGATGTAGACCTCCGCCATATCCCGTATGATGTCGAGTCCGCCATTGCCGACCTGCACACCGCCAATCACCCCCTACCACACTGGTTCGCCTCCCGTATCCGCCCGGAGTAGTTTTCATTATGCCCAAACGTCAACAACTCTTTGATGAACTCAGCCGCGAGGACGGTTACGGGGTATTGGTTATGAGCCAATTGGATTCCGTGCCGGAGACCCTGCAACTCATCATCGCCACGACCCAAGACGACCCCGCTACAGGCAACCTACGCGATGTCAACCGCTATCTGGTGCGCGTATTAGGCGTGGTCGAGCATAAAATCAGCCTCGGTCTATTCAAGACGGCACGTTTGATAGACGACCACCCCCTCACCTACCGCTATAACATGCCGACAGTGGGACTGTTCTTCAAAGGCGAGGTGCAGAACCCAGAGAGCGCGACCATCGACGTGCTGCAAGCCTACGCCCAGACCTTCGGGATGTGGCATCAGCCGCCGATGTATCTTAACCCGTCGCGCCCGCTAGTATCGCTGCTGGCATCCGGCGGGGATTTAATCGGTGAGATGCCAAAACCACTGGCCGACGCGCTAGAACCCGCCCTGCAAGCCCACGGCGTAGAGACCAAACAATTCCAAGAGGAGGGCGTGAATAAGGATGAACACGGGCGTTCGCAGCGCCGTAAAGCCTTTCTGTTGGATGAATCGTACTTTGTCGCCCTCGATATTTCGGTTGAGGTAATGGGGCATAGCTAAATCAGTTGAGCCTCATAGGATAAATGTTGTGTAAAAACGGACACGGCAGTGCCGTTGTCCCTACTTTGGAGGACGTTAAAAATGGATATGCAAAATATCGTGGCCGTCGTTACCGGCGGAGCATCGGGACTCGGAGGGGCAACCGCGCAGCGCATCGTGGCAGCCGGGGGCAAGGTCATCATCGCGGATATTAACACAGAGGTCGGGCAAGCCCACGCGGCGGCGTTAGGCGACTCGGCGCATTTCGTCCGCACCGATGTCAGCGACGAGGCACAAGTCAAGGCCGCCATTGATAGCGCTGTGAGCGTTTTTGGCCGACTAGACGTTTTGGTCAACTGCGCGGGGATTGTGATTGCGGTGCGGACGGTGGGCAGGGACGGCGCACACCCGCTGGATTTGTTCGAGAGGACTATTCGCGTCAACCTGATTGGCACGTTTAACTGTATCCGCCTCGCCGCCCAAGTGATGGCCGATAATGAGCCGAATGACCACGGTGAGCGCGGCGTCATCATCAATACATCATCTGTGGCGGCGTATGACGGTCAGATTGGGCAAGCTGCATACGCCGCATCAAAGGGTGGAATCATCGGGATGACGCTCCCCATCGCCCGTGACCTCGCCCGTAACGGAATCCGCGTCATGACCATCGCCCCCGGCCTATTCGATACCCCGCTGATGAGTAGCCTGCCGGAAGCAGCACGCTTATCACTCGGCCAGCAAGTGCCGTTCCCATCCCGCCTCGGCCATCCGAATGAATACGCCCAACTCGCGCAGAGCATCATCGAAAACCCGATGCTCAACGGTGAGGTCATCAGGCTCGACGGCGCGGTCAGATTAGCACCAAAATAATGTATCGGGTTTCTAACCGGTACTTTTACTCTAATTTCGCGAATTTCTCTTATACTAGAGATGTCTTGATTTTACCGCTCAAGTTTTAATCCTTATGGGAGGGATTATGAAGCGTATTGGGGTGTTTCTAGTTTTGTTACTGAGTTTCATCTTGGTCGGGGTGGTCAACGCACAAGATGAAACCGAAGACCCACATGAGAATGCCTGCTATACCGGCGGTGATCTCGAAGGCAAATGTAGTGCCTTTGAAACTGAGGAAGAAGATGAGTGGGCATGGAATTGCGGTTATTATTACGCAAGCTATGTCAGCGGCAAAATCAGCCTTGAACAAGCCCCTGAAACCTGCAAGATAATCTTTGAAACCATCGTTGTTGAACCAATCTCACTGTGCCTAAAGCTTGGTGGTAGTAATGGACGTATTGAAGAGGGGGAATATATCTGGTTACAAGATTTCCCCAATGTACCGGACAATGCCACATACCATACCTACTTCTTACGCGGAGACGCTAGCCCGTGCGATGTCCTCAAGGTGGATGAAACGCCTGTGATTTGGATGCAGACAACCAGTTTTGTGTCGTATGATACGGCACTGGATATGTGCGCTGAGACTGATCCATCGGTGACATGGAATGATGCTGGTCAGTTATCAGACCCAGCATTGTCGGGTTTTAACTGGTACTGTGCAGAATTCAAATAGAGCAATAAAACAGCGCCAGAAGATAACTTCCGGCGCTGTTTTGTTTGTAGGCCAATATCGCTAGTTACTGCGCGACAGCCACGAATTGGATTTCCAGCGCGACTTCATCGGTCACATTGGCGACGCTGGGGACAGACGGGATTTGCAGGCCGTAATCGCTACGGAGGACGAGCGCTGTCCCAGTGCCTTCGATGCGTGTCTCGCTGACCACGGTCAATGTCACATCGAATGTCACTTCACGGGTGACGCCAGCCAACGGCAGGTCGCCGGTCACTTGGAAGGTGAAGGTATCACCCACGGCTACCGACTCCGGCAGGCCGGTGATGGTCTTGGGCGTGAAGTCCGAAAACTCATAGTCTGGTTTAGCGCTTTGTAAAATTTCACTGCGGATAGCGCGGTTACGGAACTCGGTGTCGGTCTCCAATGTACGGATATTAATGCGAATCGATCCCATGCGCGACGCTGAGGGGTCGGCGAAATCAATCTGTATCTGCCCCGCGACTTGATCGGTTGTGCCGACCACGACGGTGCGGACACCCCGTAGGTCTTCTTCCAGCGTAAATGTGACCTGTGACTCTTCCGGTACGATGTTAAAAGTCACGGGCGCAGCCGTCTCAACCGTTGGTTCAGCGGTAGGCATGGGCGTAACATCCGCCACAGTTGCAGCAGCTTCCGGTGACATCTCTAGCACTAACGAGGCGGCAGCAGTACTGAGGCTCTCGACCTGAGTGCGCAAGACTGCATTTTCGGTGGCGAGCGCTTCCCCATCAAACGGACTCAGCGTCGGTGCGCTGATGGTCGCACTGGCCTCACCAGAGCCGCCCACAGTATAGATATAGCCCAACACACCAACGCCAGCGCCGACGACAAAAGCAATCAGCGCGACAATCCCCAAGTTGCTATTCCGACTCATTCAAACACAACTCCCTGCGGTTTTTACACCGCCCAACATCAAAAGATTTGCCCAGAATACGGGCTTTACCTGTATGGCAAATGAGAGTTGTGTAAAATTTCGCACGGGAAAATGTAAATTTCCCCTACATTTCCCCGTGATCAAGGTTAAAGTTCCGTCTCCACCGATTTCCGTAGCGCGTCCAACCGTTGGCTATAGGCGGAAAACTGTTCGAGCTTGGTCTTGCTCTCATTGGTGATAGATTCCAAGCGGCTAAAGACTGGCGTCAGCACTTGTATCCCATATTGAGACAAACGCGCACGCTCTTTTTGGGTCAGCGCGTCGAGCGCCTCGTCGTAAGTCTTTTGCAGCTTATCGACTTTCGCCAAAAAGTCTTTCTTGGTATCGTTCGCCACCTTGCCCAGATAGCGCACCAAGCGCCATCCACCAATCAAGGCCAACGGTGCGCCGATGATGAACGCGGGGACAGCAAACGGTGCAGCTACAGCTCCAGCCGTGGTGAACAACGCCCCCGGCGCACTAATGGCTAAAATAATCAACACCGCCCCACCCAGCGTCCCGAACAGACTATTGCGGAGGCCAGCCATATTAGAGTCGAACAGGCGCGTCAAATCGTTGACGACTTGTCCATTCTGATACGTCCGCAGTTCACCTTCCGCGATACGGATAGCCTCATCCAACCCCTCGCGCTGTTGGGCATAGGCGGTGGCGTCGAGGCCGCCAATCTCATTTTCCAGCACATCTTTGAGCTTGTTCAGGCGGTCAATCACGCCGCGCCAATACGTCCGGCTGTTATCAACCACCGCGTTTATATAGGTCGTGGCCGCATCAGACAAATCACGCGGGGCGCGGGCAATCACCGTGTCCATGAAATCGGCTTGCAGCCTGTCTTTGTTCGTGCCGCTTATAATCAGGCGCACGGTCAAATTAGCGTCGATGAAGGCCGTGCCACGCGCCCGCAATCCGTCAAACACGCCCTCAACCTCTTGGCGTGCCATCTTTAAGGGGGAACTCATCCCAATCGACTGCTGTTCCAGTTCAACGCGCAAGGTCTTAGCACGGGTCGAATCAGCGCTTACGGTGTCGTAGCGCTCTTGCAACATCCCGACATGACGACCAATCAACTGCTCGGCGGTGTTCAATTGCGCCAACAGTTTTTGCTGTGCAGGTGGCGTCTGAGCAAACACGCCGCGCAAGTGCGCCTTCACCGCGCCGATGCCGCCGTCTTCACCGTTGAGCGCCTTCTTCGCGCTGACCATGAATATCAGCGGTTGTAGGTCTAGGTGCTGCTTGACCTGTTGCTCGACAAAGCGCCGCACGATGTCCTGCTCATTCGGCTCCAACAAGTCAACTTGATTGATGACCAAGATAATTTTCTTGCCGTACTGTTGCGCCAAATCCAGATACATGCGCTCGGAATCAGCGACGGCGCGTTTGGCGCTCATGACGAAAATCACGAGGTCGGCGCGGTGGAGAAACGCCTTTGCCGTGGTCTCGTGGCGTTGAAAGACCGAACCCGTCCCCGGCGTATCGACCAGCGCGACTCCCGGCGCACCGGTATTTGGGTGCGACCATTCGCGGGTTCCGTTGCCCTCGCGCAATATTGGGATGCGGTTGGGAGTGGGGCTATAGCGCACCAGTTCAATCGCCTCGGTGGTAGGGGTAATCCCCATCGGCAGCAGCGCTTCGCCTAACAAAGCGTTGATGAACGATGACTTTCCTGCGTTGAACTCCCCAATGATGGCGACTAGGAAGAACGACTCGCGTAAGTCCTGCGCCATATCCAACAGGCGCTGACGGTCAGATTTTGCCTCGGTGTTGAGGTCATTCAGCGCCGCCGACGTATCCGTGAGGAGATGAATGGTCTGCTCACGTAGGGCGTCCAATACCCCGCTCGTAGAAACCGGTGTCTGCATCATCATGGTTGATTACCTTCCCAGTCCGAATAAACCCTTGCGCCCCAGCTTATTGACATCATTGCTGAGGCGGCCAATCTCGGCTTCGACGCTGTGCAGCCGCCCAAGTTGTTCGCTCTGGACGCCGACTTGCGCCTCGACCAAGCGGGTCAGTGGCGAGGCCACATCGTGGCGCAAACGCATCCCATATTCAATTTGTGAATCGGCGGCGGCGCTAAATTTGTCCAGATAAGCTTGCTGCTTCTCGTAGATACGGGTGGCATAACGTGCGGCCATCACCCGCCCAGCCAACGGCACGACCACCAGACCCAGCATCCCCAAACCCAACAGCAAAACCACCACAATGAAGGCGGTCTGGCTGTTCTCGCCCAAGATGCCACTGCCCAGAATCGCTACGCCAAACACCAGCAGCAAGACTTCCCACAGCGCGAGGGCGATAATCGCTTGGCGGCTAGCGACGGCAAAACGGTCTGTCTCCAGCGTGCGGGCGTCCGCTTCCAAGATTGCCAACGTCGGGCGAATCTCTTGCAATGCCTTACGGTCATAAACCATTGGGGCTTGGGGTGCGCCAATCACCTTCTGTTGGATGGCTTCCGGCAAGCCGTTAATTTCGCGCACAGTATAAGCCACCAACTCATCAAGGTCTTTCAGGTCACGCCCTTCTAAGCGCGGCGCAAGTTTATCGGCCACGGGGGGCAGCTCAACCAAGGGGTCGAACACCTTCTGCGACTCGAACGCCTGCAAGACATAGTTGGGCGTCTTGCCGCGCCGGAGCAACCGCGCAATCCCGGTCAATTCAAACAGGCCGCGCCCCAACGCCCCTATCACTCGGCTGAGTTGGAAAATATCGCGGATGGCGTCGCTACCGCGCTTGGCGACCTCATCAAACTTAGCGCCTGCCTCGGTCAGGATTTCTTTAGCGACGGCTTTTTGGTCACGTTCTTGGGCGGCGAGTTGGGCGCGGACGTTCTCAGCAATCGCCTTAGAGACATCCAGCGCGGCCTGATTGTCTTTCAGCTTGGTAATCGCCCGTGCCGCCGCCGTCTCTGCGATTTGTAACGGCGTGAGCAATTTCTGGCGTAGGCGTTCGCCGTCATCCAATTGACGCTCGACATATTCCTCAACCTGAGCCAAGCCGCTGTCACGCCAGCCGGGTTTATCATCGGCGAGGTTGGCGGCCAATCCCTGCTTGGCCGACATCATCCAGACCGGCGCACCGACGCTCAACTGGGCTTGCGCTTGCTCGGTCACATATTGCTTGACGGTTTTTTGTTCTTCCGGCGTCAACAAGTCAATTTGGTTGACGATGAGGATGACTTTTTTGCCGTATTCGCGCAGATGGGTCAGCGATTCTAGGCTGTCAGCGCTCATCGCTTGAGTCGCTAACATCACATATAAAACAACATCCGCACGGTGTAAAAATTTACGGGTTTGAGTCTCATGGGTCTGAAACACCGATTCTAACCCCGGCGTATCGACGAGGCTGACGCGCTGCAAAATCGGCGCCGGATACAACACGGTATCAACCTCACCAGAAGCCAAGCGCTGCGAGCTATCGCCATAGCGTAAAATCGTGATGCGATCTGTGGTCGGCACTGGGCCAACCGGCATCACATCCCCCGCGCCCAATAGCGCGTTGATAATACTGCTCTTGCCCGCGTTGAACGCCCCAACCAGTACCATTAGGTACGGGTTATCGGCATGAAACAGCGCATCACGCGCTTGGGCGGCGTATTCCGGCGGGAGGCCGTCGATTTTGGGAAGCACTTCTAGCAGGTCGGACAGCGTGGTAAATTCGCGCCGCCGCAATTCATCATATTCCCGTACCAGCCGGTTATCTTGAGCCTGTTCGGTCAAAGGCCACGCTCCTTGATGGATGGGCGCATCGTTAGCAGTTGCCAGCATACAGCCCTTTACTTCTAAGATACAAGATTATCTTTGGTATTGGGTGAGACGGTAGCACCAGTTAAACTACACATCAGACCTATAAATGATGATAAGGCGGACATGGCAGTGCCATGTCCTTACAAGGACTTGATGATGCTCAATACCTCTATACGTTATGTGGACGGGATTCTGTGCATGGATGACGTGCGGCTGGACAGTTTGGCCGCCGCGGTCGGGACACCGGCTTACGCCTACAGCTTGCCCCGTGCGCTAGAAAACTATCGCCGAATCGCCGACGCCTTTGCCGGACTCAACGCGAAAATTCACTATAGCGCCAAAGCCAACGGCAATTTATCGGTCTTGCGGGCGCTGATTCAAGCCGGGGCGGGCGTCGATGCCGTCAGCGCCGGGGAGTGCTACCGCGCCTTACAAGCCGGGTGTGAAGCATCCGACATCGTGTTTGCGGGCGTCGGCAAAACGCACGAAGAATTACGCTGGGCGCTGGAAAACGGAATTGGTTGGTTCAACGCCGAAAACGTCCGCGAAATCGAACTCCTCAGCCAATTGGCCGGTGAAATCGGCGTTACGGCACAAATCAGTCTGCGACTCAATCCCGATGTGACCGCCAATACTCACCCGTATATCGCCACCGGTCATGGAGGGGCAAAGTTTGGCCTGACGCCGCAAACTGTCGCGGAGGTTTTGGCGGGTCAAGCGAAATTTCCGCACGTCAAAATTTCGGGGATTCATGTCCATATCGGCAGTCAATTGGGTGATACCCACGCCACCGTCCAAGCGGTTGAAGCCGCACTAGAGATGATCGCCCCCTACCCCGACATCCGCACGATAGACATAGGTGGCGGGATGCCCGCCGCCTATTGGCCGGATCAAGACTTGCCCGCGCCGTCGGCCTTTGCCACCGATTTACGCCCATTGGTCAGTGGCTATGACGTGATTATGGAGCCGGGTCGCGCTATCATCGCGGACGCGGGCGTAATGTTGATGCGCGTGTTGTATATCAAGCAACAGGCCGGTCAGCGAATCGTGATTGTCGATGGCAGCATGGCCGAATTGCTGCGTCCGGCGCTATATCAGGCCAAACACATGATTGTGCCGCTGAAAGAATCTCACGGAGACGTTTCACCCGCGCAGGTGGTCGGGCCGGTCTGCGAGACGGCGGACGTGTTGGGGAAAGATGTGCTATTGCCGGAAGTCGAACCCGGAGACGTGCTGGCCGTCTTGACGGCGGGGGCGTATGGGATGGTCATGGCGTCGAATTATAATGCCCGCCCTCG
>DAOTTP010000267.1:0-9057 GCA_034437835.1 Anaerolineae bacterium
CCGCCGTGCGCGTTCACCGAATTTGCGACGTGTCCGTTCCCGCCGCGTGAGAATATGCTGACCCTCGCTATTCCCGTTGGGGAGCGCAATTAACGGCATTCACTGGGGACAATCGCGCAAACGTCGGTCAAACATGACGCAAACATTTCTCATCTGCGGTATGCTCTAATAGATAGTTTTCGAGGAGTTTCTGCCGATGACCCGCGCTTTCATCTCGTACAGCCGCCGGAACACCAATTTTGCCGAGCGCCTCGCCCGTGACTTATCGGACGCGGGCGTCGAGGTCTGGATTGACTTCCGTCAAATCCACGCGGGCGAACTCTGGAAAGAAGAAATCCGCAGCGGAATCGAACGCTCAGAAGTCATCATCCTCGTGCTGTCGCCGGACGCAGTAGCCAGTGAGTGGGTTCGTTACGAAATCGACTACGCCCGCGAACACAAAAAAATTATGCTACCGGTCATGGCGGTGGATTCCGTCACCAGCTTACAAGGGGCGGAATCGCTCAAGTGGCTGTTGGATGTGCATTACATCAAATTTGAGGTGCGCTATGAGCAAGCCTTCCCAGAACTCTTACGCGCCCTCCCCGGCAAACGGCGGGTCGGCGCGTTCGACAGCGTAGACCCGTCTAAAATCCCCAACCCGTTCAAAGGTCTAGAAGCCTTCCAACAGACCGACGCCTCGTTTTTCTTCGGGCGGGAACAGTTGGTCAAGAAGGCGCTGGCCGTCCTCAAGCCGGGGCGTCCCAAGCGCTTTCTGGCCGTGGTCGGCGCAAGCGGCAGCGGGAAATCATCGCTGGTACGCGCTGGGGTCATCCCACAACTGAGGTCGGGTGCGTTCCCCGGCAGCGAAACGTGGCGCGTGGCGATTTTCACCCCCGGCGAACACCCCGCCCAAGCCCTCGCTACCCGTCTCGCCCCATTCTTCGGGGATGAGGTGGACGCCAATACCCTGATGAATGTCCTCAATACCGGCCAAAACGGTCTGAGCGAAATCGCCACTCAAATCTTGACCGGCTCGCCTGAATCAGCCCGTTTGCTGCTGGTGGTTGACCAGTTTGAAGAGGCCTTCACCCGCGCCACAGAAGCGCACACCCAGCAATTTATTGACTTGCTCCGCGCCGCCGCGATTGACCCCACAGGGCGGGTCGTCATCTTGATTACGTTGCGTGCCGACTTTTTTGACAGGCTTGACCGCTTCGCGTTGTTCGCGGAACTGTTTGAAGGCGACCATTTGCTGATTGTGACCGAGATGACGCCCGCGAATCTGCTCCGCGCCATCACCGGCCCTGCCGATGCCGTCGGCCTGCTCTACGACGATGGGTTGCCTGACCGCATCCTAGAGGACGTGCGACGGCAGCCGGGGTCGCTGCCGCTGCTGCAATACGCGCTGAAAGAACTTTACACCAAACGCGACGGACGCCGCCTAACCAACGCGGCCTATGACCAAATCGGCGGAGTCGCCCAAGCGCTCGCCCGCCACGCCGAGGGAATTTATCGCAAACTGAACGGTAGCCAACAAGACATCGTTCGGCGCGTCCTGTTGCGCTTGGTCGAAATCAGCGAGAGTGGCGAGGCCACCCGCCGCCGCGTCGCACGCCAAGACCTGACGTTTGTCGGGGCATCCACCCAGACCGTCAGTGAGGTGATTGAACTGCTCACGTCGCCAGAATCGCGCTTGTTGGTCGCCAGCCGCGAAATCCGCGCCAACGCCGACAACACCGCTGAGGCCAACATTTGGATCGAGGTCGGCCACGAGGCGCTCATCCGCGAATGGGACAGGCTCAAGGGGTGGATTTCGGATGACTTCGATAACCTGCGGATGGGCGCTGACCTGTTGCGCTCGGCCAGCGAGTGGCAAGTCGCCAAGCGGGATCGCGCCTACCTGTTGACCGGCACGCGCCTGAGTCGCGCCGAGGAATGGCTCGGTCACGCCGACGCCAGCGCCCTCCAACGCGATTATGTCCGCGCCAGCGTCGATGAGCGCGAACGACAGGAAGATGTCGCGGAACAACAAGCGCGGCGTGAATTGTCGCTGCAAAAATCCAACGCGGATCGGCTGCGCGGATTCGTCGTGCTGTTGGTCTTGGCGCTGTTCGTGACGGCGGGGTTGGTCGTGTTCGCCTTCCAACAACGTGACCTCGCCAACCAGAACGCCCTCCGCGCCGAAGAAAATGCCCGAATCGCAGATGAAAACCGCGCCGAAGCGGTGCGGAATCTGGGTCAGGCCAATAGTTTCGCATTAGCGGCGCTGGCAGACCGCGCCCTCGGTGACGGCGAAAACGACCTAGCCATTGCGCTGGCCGTCGAGTCTAGCCTGATTGTCAGCCCGCCCCCGCCGCAAAGTCGCCTGACGCTGGCCGCCGTGGCTTTCGCCCCCGGCACGCGCCGTAGTTTCAACCCGCAAGGGGCAACCCTAGAGGCCGCCGACCTGAGCGAAGACGGCGCGTTCGCCGTCAGCGTCGGGGAAACCATCTCCTATTGGCGCGTCTCTGATGGGGCGCTCATCAAAGATATGCCAACGACCCTTTCAGATGGGACGTCGCTCCCGTCACGATTCAGCGCCGTGGCCTTCAGCCCAGATGGTCAGCGGATTGTGGTCGGGGCATTCAACGGCGTATTGGCAATCTGGACGCCCGCCACCGATGAGATTACCGGCTTTTCGCTGCGCGGCCACATCCTTGAGATCAAGAGTATCGCGTTCGACAGCACCGGTCAGCGCATCGTGACCGCCGCCAACGATGGCAATGTCATCATCTGGGACAGCGCGGGCAACCTGATTACCGCCATTGACGCCCACGCCACCAACGCCAACGGCGCACAATTCTGGCCCGTCGATGAGTCCATTGTGGTCAGCGCCGGACAAGACGGCAAAATCATGTTGTGGGATGCCACATCCGGCATCAACCTCCGCACCATTACCACTGATACCGCCCATTTCTCGCTTGACCTCAGCCTTGACGGGCGGCTTGCGCTGACCGGCGGGCGTGGGGCAATCGCCTCGCTATGGGAAATTAGCGACGGCCTACCCACTGGCATGAGCAGTACCGAACCCATCACAGAGCAAGAGGGTAGCGGGTCGGGGATTAGCGAACCGGCGGCGCGTCCTGTGATGTCTTTCGCCAACGGTCACGCCACCGATACCAACATCGAAGCCGTCGCCATTAACCCAGACGCGACTTTGGTGGCGACGGCGGGCGCGGACGGGCTGGTGATTATCTGGGATGTGCTGTTGGGCGGCACACAGGTACGGCGATTCGATGTCCCCGGCGACCCCGGACTGATCGATTTGGCGTTCAGCGCCGACGGGCGGCGACTCCTCAGCGGCGGTACATCTGAGACGGATGGCGCGATATTGCGCTTGTGGGATATTGTGGACGCCTCGGCGGTGCGGGATTACGTCGCCCATAGTAGTCGTCCGGTCATCACTATGCTGCCAGGGGATGCGCTCGCCATCAGCGGCGGGCAAGTCCTGAACGCGGCGGGCGAACAGGACAACGTGCTGCGGCTGTGGGATCTCGCCAGCGGGCGCATCATTCAAGAGATGACGGGTCACGAGGGGAGCATCAATGCGCTGGACGTGACCAGCGACGGCAAACGAGTCGTCAGCGCCAGCCTAGACCGAAGCGTGCGCGTCTGGACATTGGACACCGGACAGGGTGAATTGGTCGGTGAACATACCGGCTCGGTCACGGCGGTTTTATGGCTACCCGATGACCGCACCGCCGTCAGCGCAGGCCGCGACGGGCAAATCCGCGTGTGGGACACTCAACAGTTGAGCCTAATCCGTCGATTCTCCCCGCCTGACGGCAGAAATCCGGTCATCCAAGCAATGGCGTTGAGCGTGGACGGCAACACGCTCTATACCGGTGGGGCAGAGGGGCGCGTCCGCGTATGGGATTTGACGACGGGGACGCAAAAATTCACCATCGAAATCGAAGACCGTGGCGTGCAAGCCCTAAGTATCAACCCTGAAGGCACACAAGTCATGGTCGGCACGACTAGCGGACGGCTTGCGATTTACAGCACAGGGGATGGGGCGCTCATCCGCCGCCTTGCCGGTCATACCCAGTCGATTCAGTCGGTATCATTCAGCCCGGACGGGTCTACCGCATTGTCGGCCAGTTTTGACGGCACATTGCGCGTGTGGGATTTGGACAGCGGCTTTGAAATCCGCCGCTATACCATGCCAGAACCCAGCATCGAAGGCATCCAGACCGCCGTGGTCAGCAGTGACGCGCAGACCGTACTGACCTCGCTGAGGGATGGACGTTTCCGGCTGTGGCGCTTATACCCGACGCTGGAGTCGCTGTTGGCGTGGACGACGACCAACCGTTACGTCCGTGGCCTTGAGTGCAGCGAACGTGACGAATTCCGCCTGACGCCGTGTAATAATGACGGCACGCCGCCCACTCGCCCTGCCCCTAACTTGCCAGTGCTTGCCCCCTTGCCGGGGACAACCGTCGCGTTGGAAATCGGCCAACAGGTCGAAATCAACACCGTCAGCGGCTTAAGCCAGCGGCTACGGATCGCGCCGGGGGCGATGCAAGATACGGACATCCTGACCAACTTATCCGACGGGGCGCGGGTGACAATCACGGGTGGCCCACTCGAAGCAGCCGGGTTTATCTGGTGGCAAGTACAGACCGGCGGCGGCACGAGTGGCTGGGTGGTTGAGTATGACCCGACGGATGCGATACAGGCGCTTGTCCCTGTAGATTCGATTCAATAAAGGATTTAGATTCCATGTCCGACCTCCTCGATTTGGTCAATGCACACCTGATGGACGGCGATACGGTTGCCGCCCTCGCCTTGATGGATTCACACCTCACCGCGCAGCCGGACGACGCCGACGCCCGCCGGATGCGTGCTGAGACTTATATGGCGCTCAATACGCCTGATGACTTACGTGCCGCGCTGGATGATTTCGCCTTGCTGACCGCCCAGACGCCGGACGATACGCTGTTCGTCGTGCGCGCATACGAACAGTTGGGTCTGCCCGACCAAGCCATCAGCGCACTAGAGGCGGGGCTGGCGGCTGACCCAACCCACCCGCGCTTATTACAACGCTTGGCCGAAATCCTCTCAGCGCAAGGGCGCTTTAGGGATGCGCTCGACCAAGTGGAAAAACTCGCCCCGGATTGGCGGCGTTTACAGATGGTCGGCGATGTGATGTTCGACCTCAGTGTGGCGCACAAAATGGCGCGAGAATCCGCCGTCACCGCCTATCAAGCCTCGCTGCAAATCATCCCGCTCAAGAAATGGTCAGAGCCGTTCCGGGCGCGAATGCACCTACGCCTCGCCAATATCTTCCAGCGGTTGGACAACCATAAAGCGGTGGAGCGCGAAGCGGCGGCGGCGGCCAAACTCATCCCCGACGAACCGGCGGTAGCGTTCTATCAGGGCTGGGCGCAAGTCAAACGCGGCAAGCCCGCCCAAGCCGTCCCATTGCTCAAAAAAGCCTTCAACGGCGCGTCCGAAGCCGTTCAAGCCGATTTCCGCCAGACCCTATCCGCTGACCCAGCGTGTGAATCTCTGCTAGAGTCGCTATAATTGTGCGACTTTGCACGAATGGGCGAGCTTTCGCCATACCTCACAGGGGCATTACATGACTTCATCGCGTGGGCCGATGCGGACGGAAGTCCTGACATGGCAAGATGTAGATAAATTGGTCGATATGCTCGTCCCTCAACTTCAAATCGTCGGGGCGTTCGATGCCATGATGTTGATTACACGCGGCGGAATCATCCCCGGCGGCCTGATTGCCGAGGCGCTAAATGTCCGCCATGTGCTGACGGCCTCGGTAGACTTCCCCGGCACGGAAAAAGCCGGTCTGATGGCGTGGCCGGCCTTCTTGCAGTTCCCAGATGGGGAGTTGTTGGCTGGGCGCAAGACCTTGATTATCGACGATGTATGGGGCAGCGGGCGCACCAGCATCGCCGTCCGGGGGCGCGTTGAGGGCGCGGGCGGCTTGCCGTATAACTGCGTGCTGCATTACAACCCGTATCGCTCGTTGTTCGCCAAGAGCAAGCCGGATTTCTTTGCGGCCACCACTGATGCCTATATCGTCTTTCCGTGGGAACTTGACCGTGGCGTGCAGGGGGTCGATATGTTCACCCCCCAGCCGGAGAACTAAAAACAGTGATGAGTCCTGAGTCCCCGTCCTGAGTTAAACTCGACGGGCGTTGTCTTAACGATGCGCGATGGTGTCGGGGCTTGGCACGCCAAGTTTTCATATCGACTCATGTTCAAGTGTAGGGACGGCATTCTTGCCGTCCGTTTTCAGAACAGGCGGACGCCCAGAAGGGCGTCCCTACTCAGGACAAAGGACGTGGGACTCCTCACTACGTTTACCCCGACCCCGCCCTATGATTTCGGGCTGTTATTGGCGCTCTTGAGGCGCTATCCCCACCCGACCATCGCCCGCGCCCATGCGGATAGTCTGCGTCGGGTGATTCGAGTCGGCGGCGCACACGTCTTGATTGAGGTCACGGCGGACGGCGACTCGCTGGCCGTCCATGCGCTGGCTTCCGATGGGGACTATGACCGCGAGGTGGCGCTGACTCAGGTCGCGCATATCTTAAATTTCGACAGCGGGCGAGTTTCCCTCCAAACCGCGCTGGAGTCTCAGCCGTTGATAGGCGACGCCCTCGCGCCTGTGATCGGGTTGCCGCTTTTACGTGCGGCGGATGTGTTCGAGCCGCTGGCGTGCGCCATCATTGAGCAGCAGATTAGCTGGCGGACGGCGCTCAAAGCCCAGCGCTGGCTGATGGAGTGGGCGGGTGAGGGCGTGACCTATCAGGGCGAACGCTGGGCGGCCTTCCCATCTGCGGCGCGGTTGGCGGCGGCCTCTCACGAGGATTTATTGCCGCTCAAAATCACGCATAAGCGCATCGACCTGTTGCGCTCGCTCGCTCAAACGGTGAGCGATGAGACGTTCACCCTCGCCGCCTTAAACGGGATGGATGAGGCGGGGCGGATGGGCGCACTGACCGCCATTAAAGGGATTGGCCCGTGGACGGCGGCGGTTGCCCTGTCGAGGGCATACGGGGCGGGCTTCACCGTGCCGGTGAAGGATGTCGCGTTGCAGGCTGCTGCCTATTTTTACCTCAACGGGCGCGACGGGCGTTTCTCCGCTGATGAATTGGGCGCGACTCTAAGCGTTTTGGGCGACTGGTCAGGCACAGCGGCGGAACTTTTTCTCTGTCGTTGGGTTTTGGAACGCTATTAGCCTAAAATAGCTTAAATCAAGGAGATACCATGAAACCTACGGATACGCTCACGACCTTGTTTAGCCATCACCTATGGGCAAATTTGCGCCTATTTGAACAATGCGCCGACTTGACCTCCGAACAACTGGACGCCAAAATTGCCGGTTCTTATGGCTCTATTGCGGATACCTTGCAACACATCGTCATATCTGAACAATCGTATTTTTCACGCATTAGCACGGGTCAGCGACTCAAGCGCCCAGAGGATGCGCCGCCGCTGACGATGGCCGAGATGCTGGTATCGTTGCAATCTACCGGCTCTGGCTTGATTGAGTGGGCATCAAAGGTGCAAGCTGATGATGCCGTAGAAATCGACTGGGATGGCACGCCGCGCAATGTGCCGAAAACCATCCTGCTCACCCAAGTGATTAACCACGCCACTGAACACCGCGAGCAAATCAAGGCGATTTTGACCGAATTGGGTATCGAACCCCCTGATTTGCAAGGTTGGTCATACTTTGAGGAGCAGTATATGTAGAATCGCCTCGCGGCGGGCTTATAAGATGGATAAAGTCACGTTCTCGACATTGCAAACCGGTGAAGTGACACCTATCCGCTGTCTGCCGCGAATGACTCATGACAGAGGCTGAGTGCGTCTTTGGGGGTGAGAGATAGGGGTGTATGGAGTAACATGGTACTTTTGCAATCCTCTCTGTGCCACAATAAGTGAGACAACTTCGCCTTATAAGTTTAGTAAAGAAATGACAGGCGAAGAATGAGGAGAATCACCCATGTACCCGAACGCTAAGACCAACCCAGAAGTCCAACCCCAGTCAGAGCCCCGCCGCTTCAGCGCAGACTACAAACGCCGCACCGTCATCGAGGCCGACCAATGTCGCCACGGGGAAATGGGCGCGCTCCTGCGCCGCGAAGGCCTGACCTACACCCAAGTCGCCAGCTGGCGCAAGGCGCACCGCGACGGCACGCTGGTCAACAAGCCGCGCGGCCCGCAACCCAACCCCAATCGCGCCGAAATGCGCCACCTCGAAGCCGAGAACGCTCGCCTTGCCCGCAAGTTGGAGCAAGCCGAGGCCATCATCGACGCCCAAAAAAAGTTGACAAAACTGCTCGACAGCCTGAAGGACGAGCCATCGTGACCGAACTTGGCACAAAAATCGGACTGAAACGGGCGTGTGAGGTCTTGGGCGTGCCGCGCAGCGCGGTTTATCGTTCGCGCCAAGCCGCGCCCGACGCCCGCCCATGCCCTCTCACAGGAGGAGCGCACCGAGATCCGCGAGACGCTCAACAGCGAGCGGTTCATGGACAAAGCACCCCGTCAGGTCTACGCGGTTCTCTTGGATGAGGGGAAAACACCGTTGTCATTGGCGCAGCATGTACCGAATTTTAGCTGCGCATGACGAGGTGCGCGAGCGTCGACATCTGCGGCGGCACCCGGTCTATAAGAAGCCCGAACTGCTGGCGACGGCTCCCAATCAGGTCTGGTCGTGGGATATCACCCTGCTGCGCGGCGCGTTTAAGGGAAACTACTACCGCCTGTACCTCGTTTTAGACATTTTCAGCCGTTGCGTGGTTGGCTGGCGCATCGCCGAGGTCGAGAGCAGTCAGTTGGCTCGCGAATTGGTGGCCGAGACGGCTCGCAAGCAAGGCATTTTGCCTGACCAATTGACCTTGCACGCCGACAATGGCGGGCCGATGCGCGGCAAACCGCTGGCTCAACTGCTGTCAGACTTGGGAATCGCGGGGAGTCACAACCGTCCGCACACCTCCAACGACAACCCGTTCAGCGAGGCGCAGTTCAAGACCATGAAATACCACCCCGATTATCCAG
>DAOTTP010000268.1:0-28458 GCA_034437835.1 Anaerolineae bacterium
CGAGGTGCGCGAGCGTCGACATCTGCGGCGTCACCCGGTCTATAAGAAGCCCGAACTGCTGGCGACGGCTCCCAATCAGGTCTGGTCGTGGGATATCACCCTGCTGCGCGGCGCGTTTACCCGAGAATCTCTCTTAACCAGTTTTACGAAGTTGTCTCATTATCCTTGACACATACCGGTATTGCACCGATGAGGATTGCGCCCCAAAAAGCATAGATGCTTGCTAGGCTTTGGGTATGAGCAATGATGAGCAAATCCCCGGCGGTAACACCCTTATGAGCGAGAGCATGTGCTATGGCTTGGGCATGGTGTGCGAGCTGGGCGCGGCTGATGTGTTCGACGCTCCCGTCGCTGTGCAGATAAGCAATCGCGAGTTGCTCATCCTCAGCCCCCTGCATCACAGCATCTGCAAGCGTGCGTATTATCATCCCTGAACAACTCGCGCTATGATCTGTTTGAGTGTATTCATCTTTTCGACGGTCAAATCAGGGTCGGGGATGTACACTCCGAACGTTTTTTCTACAAAAACGGCTAATTCTGCGAGGGCGAAGCTATCAATCAAGCCACCCGTAATGATGCCTTTATCCTCGCCGAGAGGGTACTTGGAATCACGAATGAGTTGATCTGTAATATAAGCGATTAGTTTTTGACGGATAACGGCCTCGTCCATAGATAGTCTCTCCTGAATGTGCGCCACTTATGAAGTGGGGGACACTATCAGCCTTGTGATGGTGGATGAGAGCGCCCTCGTGATTTTGTCTGGCATTGACTATAGCATCGAAAGTCAGGATTTTGGAAGGTTTCAAAAGGTTTCAATAAGCAGGCGACTATCACCGCCAATTTTCCGCCCGATTCACGCGCTCAGGCGATTGGGATAATCACGGCCTCAAACATCGGGGGTGTCATGGCAGAGCGTCGGTTTTTCCTGAGCTATTCCCTGCGAGAACGCTACTTCGCCCAAGCTGTCGCCCAACACCTCCAACACAACGGACTCGAGGTCTGGTTTGACATCCAACAGCTAGAACCCGGCGGCGACTGGAAAGCAGAAATCGCCGCCGACTTAGACAGCACCGCTGGATTGAACATCACCTAGCCCATCGCGACGAATACACACCCCGCACTCATGATGACCTTCAGCCACTCGCGTGGGCATACTCATCGGCATTAATCTGTGTCATCATGCCGTATACAAGCAAAAATGCCCCGCTAACATCGGGGTGTTTTTGTTTTCCTGTCCTATCGGCGACCTATATCTCAGGATTTTTTCTCTTAAAACCTAGCTCAATATCATGCTTTAGTAGGATATACATTCCAGTCTAGCGGCGGGTCTTTCAATCAAGATTACGGTCTATCCTTTAAGAAAGTGACGAACGAGCGAACAACCAATCGCTACGTAAGGCACATCACTTCTAAAAACAGTTTGCCGAATAACAGGCATAAAGCCACCGCGCTAATAACGCCAGCAATTCGCACTACCTAACCATCTTCGCCACCCAATGACCCAGAAATCTGAGCAAAAGGATATAAACACCATGAATACTTGCCAACAAATTATGACCGAGAACCCGGCTTGCTGTCTCGCCACTGATAAGGTGTATACTATCGCTCAGCGGATGCAGAACGATGACATCGGGTCTATCCCGGTAGTCTCAGACCACGACAGCAAGCGCCTGATTGGGATTGTGACAGATCGTGACTTGGCGCTGAGAGTTGTGGGCGCAAGCCGCGACGCCACCAGCACGCTGGTCAGTGATGTGATGACCCATAACCCAGTGGTCTGCCATGAGACCGATGACCTCAACTCGACGCTAGAGGTGATGGCTCGCCACCAAATCCGCCGTATTCCAGTGGTTGATGCGAGTGGGTGTGTGGTCGGAATCATCGCGCAGGCCGATGTCGCCCTCCATCTGGAAGACTCCAATAAGGTGGGCGAGATGATTGAGCAAATCTCCCAACCGATCCCTTCAGCGGTTTGAGAACTTCCCATTACGGGCTGGTATCACGATGAGTGGGTCAACCACTACCCGAATTGTTGGTGAAAAAGCCTGCCACCTGCCCTCCGACAACGGGGGGTGGGTCACTCTACGTTAATTTGAGTAAACACAAGATTTCTCTAGGAGAAAACCATGTTGGATCGCATCCTTGTTCCTTTAGATGGTTCCCCCCTTACAGAGTGTGTGCTGCCGCACGCGATAGCCATCGCCAAAGCGTTTAACGCTGAGGTTACGTTGGTGCATATCCTAGACCACCCCACCGCACCGCTTCAATTCCCGAAGGCTGACCCGCTCGATTGGTATTTGAAGAAGTCGGAAGCGCAGTTGTATCTCAACACCATTCAAGCCCGCTTAGAGGCTTACCAGTTATCCGTCCAGACCAGCATGATTGAGGGGAATATCGCCGATAGAATCGTCGAGTTGGCACACTCTATGCAGGCTGATTTAATCATTTTGAGTAGTTTTGGCGAGGCGAAATTCGCCAACGGCGGCGGGGTGAGTAGCGTCGTGCAGCACATCCTCCAACGGGTGCGGACTTCGACCCTGCTCATCCGCACCACTGAACCCTTCACCCTTATCACTGACGATATGTGCTATCACAAGTTGATGATTCCGTTGGATGGGTCGCAGCGGGCGGGTGCGGTTTTGTCGATGGCAACCGCATTGGCCGAGGCGTATGAATCGCAGGTTTTGCTGGTGCATGTGGTCAGCAAGCCAGAGATGGCGCGTCACATGCCCCTGACCCCTGAAGACGCCGAGTTGGTGAATCGACTGGTAGAGCGAAACCAAGATGAGGGTAAGAAATATCTGGAACAGGTTCAAAACCTTCTGCCCATCCAGTTGGAGACACGGCTTTTGGTCAGCGATAACGTCGCGGCCACGCTCCAGAATGTAAGCGAAGATGAGCAGATTGACCTGTTGGTATTGAGCGCACATGGATATTCCGGCGAATCACGCTGGCCGTATGGCAGCATCACCAACCGGTTTATCACCAGTGGTACAACCCCTTTATTGATTGTGCAGGATTTGCAGTGGGCGACCTCATCTGATTCCGTCCGCGTTACAAGCGAAATTAGATTGCCTGCCCGCGTGAACAGTGTGGCGTAACGATGACATTGCCTGAGATGAGTGAACAGCAAGCCGTACTTGAAAATCATGAGGAGGTCTCTAGCACCCTAGAGACCTCTTTAGATATATTGGCGAATCGGTTGGCTCAGGAATACGTCCTGACCTCAGTTAGGCCGGGCAAATCTCAACTGATCGATAATCTGTTGAGCGATAAGAAGGTCATCACCGACGCCTATCGACAGTTCAGCCGAATCGCCCAAGACGAACTGCCGCTCCCGTATGCGGCGGAATGGTTGCTGGACAATTTTTTTGTGGTTCAGCAGACCATCCGCCAAATTCGCCAAGATCTGCCACGCGGATATTACAGAGAACTGCCCAAACTCAGTAATCCCAAGTGGCTGACTCTACCGCGAAGTTACGCCATCGCTTGCGAACTCATCCACTATTCGGAAAACCATCTCGACATCGAACAGGCCATCAGCTTTCTGCGGACATTCCAAGCCACCGTCCCGCTGACGATGGGTGAGTTGTGGGCGTTCCCGACCATGTTGCGTGCCGGAATTTTGAGCAGTCTGGCAGAGGCGCTGAATCAGGTCATGAACCCGTCCACCACCGACACATTAGATGACCGTGTTGTGCGATTCTGCATCACCAGTTTGCGGATGTTGGCTGTTCAAGACTGGAAAGACTTTTTTGAGAGCGTCAGCCTAGTGGACGAAATCCTACGGCGTGACCCGACTCAGGTTTATGCTCTGATGAATTTCAAAACGCGCAATAGCTATCGCTCTGCCGTTGAGCGTTTTGCACGCGCCGTAAAACAACCAGAGGAATCCATCGCAAAACAAGCGATTGCCCTCAGCCAAGCGGCGATTCCCGATTCGCGGTTGGGTCATGTCGGTTATTATCTGGTCGGTGAGGGGCAGCGCCACTTAGAGGCGCAATTCCGCTATCGCCCAACCGGTTTTACCGCGATAGGCCGCTGGTTTGGGGCGCATCCGACCTCAACCTATTTGGTCAGCATCAGCCTGCTCACCGTGCTGGTGATGACCGTTTTTATCGGGTACGCCGCCTCTATCAGTGACAATTGGCTGCAACTGTTGGGTATCGGCCTGCTCACGTTTTTACCCGCCACGGCGATTGCCAGTAGCATTGTCAATTGGCGTGCGACCAATATCGTCAAGCCGCGCCTATTGCCCCGCTTGGACTTTGAAGAGGGTATCCCGCCCCAATATCGGACGATGGTCGTCATCCCCGCCTTGCTGACCGATGACGCTGAAATTGATTCGCTACTGCAACAGATGGAAGTTCATTTTTTACGCAATTCCGACCCGTCCCTGTTTTTCGGCCTGTTGACCGACTACCCCGACGCGCCCAGCCAGACCATACCCGCTGACGAGGCGCTCATCAGTCGCTTGCAAGCGGGGATTTCCGCGCTGAATATCAAATATCGGCTGGGCGCACCGGCATTTTATCTATTCCACCGCGAGCGTCGCTGGAACGCGACGGAAGGCAGTTGGATGGGTTGGGAGCGCAAGCGCGGCAAGCTGATGGAATTCAACCATCTGCTGCGCGGCGATGATTCGACCTCATATATCGTACAGTTGGGTGATTTGACCGTCCTGCCGGACATCAAATATGTGATTACGTTGGACGCCGACACCATCTTGCCGGATGGTAGCGCACGCCGTCTGGTGGCGACGCTGGCACACCCGCTTAATCGCGCCGTATATGACCCGGTTAGCGGTAAGGTCGAATCCGGCTATTCGATTTTGCAACCGCGTGTCGAAATCAAACCCATCAGCGCCAATCGTACCCGTTTCAGCCAGATTTTCGCAGGGGATGTCGGCTTGGATTTGTATACCCATGCCGTCTCAGATGTCTATCAGGATTTGTTCGGCAAGGGGAGTTATGTCGGCAAGGGGATTTATGATGTTGATGTCTTAGAGGCGTCCCTCGCCAATCGAATCCCAGAAAATTCGCTCCTGAGCCATGACTTATTTGAGGGGATTCACGCGCACGTCGCGCTGGTCAGCGATATTACCCTGCTAGAGGAATATCCCTCACGTTATCTCTCATATACGCGCCGGATGCACCGCTGGATTCGCGGCGATTGGCAGCTTCTGCCGTGGTTATTGCCGCGTATTCCGACAGACCAACCCGGTCAAACCCTCCCGAATACTTTTTCGATGCTTGACCGTTGGAAGATGCTCGATAACTTAAGGCGCGGGCTGGTGCAGCCGAGTCTGGTACTGCTGATCGCGGTTGCATGGTTAGGCTGGATTGGTTCGCCGACGTTCTGGACGTTCATCTCGGTGATGGCGCTCGGCCTCCCGCTGTTTCTGTCGCTATACAGCGGGTTACGTCACCATCCGCCCACGCAATCGCTCGGCTCGGTGATGAAATCCCGCCGGGTCGATCTGTTGCGCTGGGTGTTCGCGCTGGTTTTCCTGCCGTATGAGGCGTATCTGACCCTGAGCGCGATTTTTACGACATTAGTCCGCTTGTTCATCACGCGCAAACAACTCTTGCAATGGACGACGGCTGCTCAGACCGATAGATTATTCGGGGCAAGCAAAGGCGCTCAGGCCGTCTGGATTGAGATGGCCGTCGTCCCGTTATTCGCGGCGGCACTGTCGGCGGCGGTGGCGCTGGTTAATCCATCAGCCTTGCCGTTTGCCTTGCCGGTGTTGGGTCTGTGGTTCATCTCACCTCAAATCGCCCATTGGCTTAGTCTGCCGAACGTCCATACCGAACCGGCGCTATCGACTGACCAAAAGCTCGCCCTACGCACGCTCGCCAGACAGACGTGGTTGTTTTTTGAGCAAGTCGTCGGCCCAGAAGACCATTGGTTGCCGCCGGATAACCTTCAAGAAGCGCCGTTCGCCATCGCTCACCGCACCTCGCCGACCAACATCGGCTTGCTGCTGACCTCTACATTGGCGGCCTATGACTTCGGATATACCGGCCTGTTGGATTTAGCTACGCGCTTACAGGCTACCTTTGAGACGCTCGACCAACTGGAGCATTACCGAGGGCATTTGCTCAACTGGTATGACACCGAAAGCCTAGCCCCGCTTGCCCCGCGCTATGTCTCGACGGTGGACAGCGGTAATCTGGCTGGATGCTTGATTGTGATTGAACAGGCGTGCCTCGCCTTCCCAGATGCGTTGGTGCTTCGCCCACAGCGCTGGCAGGGATTGTTAGATACGCTCGGCTTGGTAGAGGCACGCCTCGAAAAACTGTATGGCGAGAGCCAAGATGAGACGATGGTCGCGCTGCGGACGTTCATGCTGTCGCTTCGTCAGCGGATTCAGGCCGTATCTTACGCCCCGCAGTATTGGGCGGCGCTGCTCGCCAAGCTGAACCGTGAGGATTGGAGCGAGTTATCGCGGCTGATTGTGGCCGTGTTCGAGTCAGAGGCGATTTCTGCCAATGTCCAAATCCTGAGCGAAATCCGCATTACATCTGAACGACTGCATCATCACTTGATCACGATGCAGCGCGATATGGATGTGTTTTTGCCGTGGCTGATGGCGCTCAATCAGCCACCCGCGTTGTTCGCGCAACCGGATGTAGACCCACGCATCACAGCGGCATGGAAAGATGTGTTGGCCGCGCTCCCAGAGTCGCCGCATCTGTGCGAAGTCCCGTCAATCTGCGAAACGGCCTCTGAGCGCTTGCGGAGTCTACAAGCCCAGTTGGAGATAGAGGGCAGTTCTGTCAAGCACATCCAAGCGGCGCAGCGCTGGTGCGTCCAACTGATTGAACAGCTTGCCGTGACCCAGACGCAGGTCAACACCTTACTGGGTAGCTATCAGACATTGGCCGCGCAAGCCGAAGCCCGTTTCCAAGCGATGGATTTCGGCTTCTTGTTCAACGCACGGCGCAAGGTCTTTCACATCGGCTATAACGTCGTCAATGACAAATTGGATGACAATTTCTACGACTTGTTGGCGTCTGAGGCGCGACTTGCCAGCTTCTTGGCGATTGCCAAGCGCGAAATCCCATCCAGTCATTGGCTGTATCTGGGTCGTCCGGTCACGCAGGTGAAGGAATCGCTCACGCTTTTGTCGTGGAGTGGGACGATGTTTGAATATCTGATGCCCAACTTGTTCATGGACAGCTACGACCAGACTTTTCTCACCCAAAGTTGTCGGTCTGTGGTAGATGACCAAATCGCCTACGCACGCTCGAAAAATGTGCCATGGGGCATATCCGAGTCGGCTTACTACGCCTTTGACGGCGCGATGAACTATCAATACCGCGCCTTTGGCGTGCCATCGTTGGGATTCAAGCGCGGGCTAGATGAGGATTTGGTCATCACGCCGTATGCCTCGATATTGGCGTTGGAGGTGCGTCCGCAGGCCGTCCGCCAGAATATGGATACCTTCGATGCGCTCAAGATGCGCGGGCTGTATGGCTTTTATGAGGCGGTGGATTACACCCCCTCCCGAATGCCGATACGCCAAGACCATGTGGTTATCCGGTCTTATATGGCGCACCATCAGGGCATGATTTTAGCCTCCCTGAGCAACTACCTGTTAAATGAACCGATGATTCGGCGCTTCCATAACGACCCGCGTGTCCAGAGCTTTAATCTGCTGTTGCAAGAAAAAATCCCGGTACAAGCGCCGATTGAAGACCCGAATTCCGCCGACCTGACCGTGGGCGTTACGACGATGACGCAGACAACCATCGCGCCGTGGCAAATCCCAGAAGACACGACCGTCCCGCAAGTCCACACGCTCTCCAATGGCAACCTTAGCACAGTGATAACCAATTCAGGCAGCGGCTACAGCCAATGGGGCGGCCTATCTCTGACCCGCTGGGAAGCGGACACGACGTTAGATAACTGGGGGAATTGGGCGTACATCCAAGATCGCGACAACGGTGAGCTTTGGTCAGCCGGATACCAGCCGACGGCAGTCCCGCGTGATTATAAGCATGTTTCGTTTTATCCTCATCAGGTTGAGTTTCAGCGCCGCGACCACGACATCACGGTCAATATGCAGGTGACGATTGTGGCGGACGATGATGTGGAAATCCGCCAAATCACCCTGATTAACCACAGCGACAGGGTGCGCCGTCTGCGCGTGAGCAGTTATGGCGAGGTCTTGCTTGCGCCCCAACAAGAGCGCCATCCAGCCTTCAATAAACTGTTCGTCCAGAGCGAATATCTACCCGACAACAATATGCTGTTGTTCCGGCGGCGGCCACGCGCCGATGAGGGGGCGATCTATCTGGGACACATGCTGCTCACCACCCCCGGCACGCCTATTACCGGCGCGTATGAGGGAGACAGAGTACGCTTTTTGGGCAGAGGCCGCACCGTCCGCACGCCTGCAATATTCGACGGCGATAATGACCTCTCCAAGACGGTTGGCATGACGCTAGACCCGATTATGGCGCTCGCGCAAGATGTCGAAATCCCGCCGTATGAACGGGTTAAAATGGCTTATCTGACGCTCGTGACTCGCTCCCGCCCGGAGGCGCTGGCGTTGGCCGCCCGCTATAAGGATTGGGGCGTACTCGAACGCGGGATAGAACTCGCTCGTCGCCAAAACGACCACGCTCTGCGCCAACTTGAGATGGATACGCACGAACTCTCGCGGATACAACAGGTGCTTTCACGACTGCTATACCCTCATGCAGGATTGCGGGCGTCTACGGATGTCCTGAGCGCGAACGTGAAAAGCCAATCTGGGTTATGGGTACACGGGATTTCCGGCGATTCCCCGATTTTGTTGGTGCGTGTCGAGGATGTCGCAGAGATGTCGCTGGTGTTGGAACTGTTACGGGCGCATAGTTATTGGCGCGAACAGCAGATGTCGATTGATTTGGTGATTCTCAACCTGCATGACAGCACCTACTCGCAAGAGCTTCTGGGGCAATTTCACCGCCTCATCGGGCGCACCAACAGCGCGTCATGGTTGAATCGGCGTGGCGGCATCTTTATCGTCAATGCCGACCAGATGAAGGTAGAAGACCGGAATCTTCTTGAGACGGCGGCGCGAGTCCTCTTAGATGGTAAACGCGGGTCGTTGGCCGACCAATTGCCGTATATCTCTATGAAACGGCCTTCCCTCCCACCATTCAAGCCGCCGCTAACCAATCAAGATGCGCCGGAAGCGACGCCGCCATTGCCTCGCCCCGAGTCTCTGCAATTTGACAACGGGTTTGGCGGGTTCAGCCCCGACGGCAAAGAATATGTCATTTATCTGGCGGATGGGCAATCGACGCCAGCCCCGTGGGTGAACGTCATCGCCAATCAGCAGTTCGGCTTTTTGGTCTCGGAATCCGGCTCTGGCTATACATGGGCGGGCAATAGCAGCGAGAACCGCCTGACCTCATGGCGGAATGACCCGGTATCAGACGCGCCCAGCGAGGCGTTATATCTGCGCGATGAGGAGACGGCGCGGGTCTGGTCGCCGATGCCACTCCCTAGCCGTGATGGTGAGCCGTATCTCATTCGGCATGGGGCGGGCTATTCACAGTTTGAACATCACAGCAACGGGTTAAAGCAGCGCACAGAGTTGTTCGCCGCCCCAGATGCGCCGGTCAAAGTCATCAAACTATCCCTCGAAAATACGTGGAATCGCCCGCGCCGCGTCACGGTCACATACTATGCCGAGTGGGTGCTTGGCGTCAGTCGGGCGACTTCACAAGCCTATATCGTGCCGGAATATGACCACAACAGCGGCGCATTGTTGGCGCATAATCGTTATAACGCTGAGTTTGGCGAGCGCGTGGCGTTTCTAGCCAGCAGCAAAGCGCCCCACGGTTTGACTTCAGACCGGCGTGAATTTCTCGGCTCGATGGGGGATTTCGACACGCCGGATGGATTGTGTCGGGTCGGGTTAGCAAGCACAGTTGAGCCGGGGCTTGACCCGTGCGCGGTGATTCAGGTTCATGTCGATTTGCCCATCGGCGGCAGCAAAGAGGTGTTTTTCCTGTTAGGTCAGGGGCGTGACCGCGAGGACGCCTTAGCCTTGATTCAGACCTATCAAGACCCAGCGCAGGTAGACGCCGCGAGGCAGGCCGTCACGGCCTTCTGGGATGAGACGTTGGGCGCTATCACCGTCAAGACGCCAGACGCCGCCATGAACATCATGCTGAACCGCTGGCTGTTGTATCAAGCGCTCTCATGCCGGATTTGGGGACGGACAGGCTTATATCAATCCAGCGGTGCGTTCGGTTTCCGCGACCAATTACAAGACGTGATGGCGCTGGTTTGGTCGGCGCCCAAAATTGCCCGCGACCACATCCTAGAGGCGGCGCGGCATCAATTTGAAGAAGGCGATGTGATGCACTGGTGGCATCCCCCCGTCGGGCGCGGGGTCAGGACTCGTTTCTCGGATGACTTGCTTTGGTTGCCGTATGTGGTGGCTCACTATGTCGAAGTCACGGGCGATCTCGCTATCTTGGATGAAACCGTCCCGTTCTTGCGCGGCGCGCCCTTGAAGGTGGGTGAAGAAGAACGCTATGGACAATATGAAACCACGCCAGAGGCCTATAGCCTGTACGAACACTGCCTACGCGCCATCAAACGCGGCGCGACGGCTGGCAGGCACGGGTTGCCGTTGATGGGGGCAGGCGACTGGAACGACGGCATGAATCGCGTCGGTATTCACGGGCGCGGCGAAAGCGTGTGGTTGGCTTGGTTCCTCTACAGCGTCTTGAAGCGGTTCGCGCTCATTTGCCAACAGCGCACAGATACGCCGCAGGCCGGAGCCTATCACCAGCAAGCAGACCAACTGCAAGCCGCGATTGAGGCCGTGGCGTGGGATGGAGAGTGGTATCGCCGGGCTTATTACGATGATGGGGCGATGTTGGGGTCGGCGCAAAATCTGGAATGTCAAATCGACTCGATTGCCCAGTCATGGGCGGTGATGTCAGGCGCGGGCGACCCAGCACGGACGGTTAAAGCCATGTCCTCCGTCGATGAGCGCTTGGTGAACAGGGATGACCAGATTATATTGCTGTTCACCCCGCCGTTTGATAAGACCGCGCACGACCCCGGCTATATCAAGAGTTATCCGCCCGGAATCCGCGAAAATGGCGGCCAATACACCCATGCCGCGATTTGGGTCGTGTGGGCGTTCGCTCAATTGGGGCAGGGCAATCTAGCCGGGGAATTATTCCGGTTGCTCAACCCGATTTCGCACAGCGACACGCCCGAAAAGGCCGCCAGTTATCGCGTTGAACCGTATGTGATTGCGGCAGATGTGTATGGCGTCGCGCCGCACCTCGGACGGGGCGGCTGGACGTGGTATACCGGCTCGGCCAGTTGGATGTATCGGCTAGGCGTCGAAGCCCTGTTGGGCGTCAAGCGCAGCGGGAATCACTTGGAAATCGACCCGTGCATCCCAGAAGATTGGGCGGGGTATGACTTGACCTATCGGCATGGCGAGACGGTCTATGACATCCATATCGACAATCCGGGGCATGTCAGCCGAGGCGTCGTCCAAGTCACGCTGGATGGAGTCGCCATCCCGCAAGGCCACATCCCCCTCAGTGGCGATGGGCTAAAACACGAGGTCTACATCCTATTAGGCCAGTCATGAGGCGGCTTCTAGTCTGTGGGCTTGTGCTTATATCACCCTATAGACCTAGACGAAATACGCTCACATGGCGGGTGTGGTAAGCCCGGATAAGGGCTATTCTAAGGATAGTAACATCAATCAATCGACTATCTGAATCACTGAGGAGACATTACCATGTTAAGTTGGGCATTTTTCTTCCTAGTTGTGGCGCTCATCGCTGGCGTGTTCGGGTTCGGCGGCATTGCAGGGGCGGCGGTAGGTATCGCGCAATTCCTGTTCTTCCTGTTCCTCGTCATGTTCATCGGCGCGTTGTTCTTGGGACGTCGACTCGTCAGCTAACATTAGCGTGACAGTCACTAGATTAAGAGGAGGACTGCCTTAGGGGAGTCCTCCTCTCGTTTTGTATAGGGTATAGACCGGGGCAACCATGAGTGAACCAGCGGTAATAACCGATATTCAGACAGCGGACATCCGCAACGCGCAGCGAATCGCCGTCATCATCAACCCGATTTCGGGTTTGAAAACTGAGGCGCAGCAGATTATCGAAACCTATTTCGCCGCGTTCCCAGAGCGTGAAGTGACCTATTATTTCACCGAGAAAAAGTCCGACGCCACCCGCTTCGCCCAACAAGCGATAGACGCAAAAGCGCAGGTCGTCTTGGCCTATGGCGGCGACGGCACGATGACCGAGGTCGCAGCCGGATTACAGTACAGCGGTATCCCGATGGCGATTCTGCCGGGTGGGACGGCCAACGTCATGGCGGTTGAATTGGGCATCCCAACCGGGTTAGAGGACGCGCTCAATCTGGTGTTTAGCCAACCCAACAAGCCCCGCACGATTGATATGGGCTGCATCGACAATCAGATGTTTTTGCTGCGGGCGGGCATCGGGTATGAGGCGCAACTCTCCGCGACTGCACCCCGCGAGGCCAAGCGTGCGCGTGGCAGGCTGGCTTATTTCCAACACGGCTTGTCGTTGATTCGGAACTTACGCCGTGCGCGTTATCTGATTACGACGGGCGGCAAGACCTATGTGGCGCACGGCATCACCTGTATGATTTGCAACTCCACCAGCGTCGGGCTGAATAAGCTGCAACTGGTCAATCAGTCCAGCGTCAGTGACGGCCTCTTAGATGTGGTGGTCATCGAGGGATTTGGGATTGGGTCGCTGTGGCAGATTTTCACCAGCATCTTCCAGAAATTGATTCCGGGTCGTGCAGCCGCGCCTCCCGCGATTCTGCATTGGCAAGTTGCCGAAGTCACCATCGAAATCCGCCCGCGCCAGTTGGTCGCGTTTGATGGCGAGAAACTCAAAAAAGCCAAGCGAGTGAGCGCGGTCGTCGTCCCGAACGCCGTGCAGATTATCGTGCCGGATACGGCTACCCCAACCACACCTGTTAAGGAGATAAAATGAGCCTTTGGGTCGAGATTAAACGCCTTTTCGCGCAACTCCGCACGCACGGAATCTACCTGACACTATTGGCGGGCGTTGATAAATTCGGGCGCAAACTGCTAGGCCGCCCGATTTGGCGCTACAGTTGGATTACGCCCAATATCCTGCTCGGTGGGCAGCCCGCCCGTCGGCTGTGGAAACCCCTGACCAGCGTCGGCGTGACCGGCGTCATCAATTTGCGCGAAGAATATAATTATGCGGATGAAATCGGGGGGATGGGCAGCTTATTCAAATATCTGTATTTGCCCACCCGTGACAATACCGCCCCAACCCTCGCCCATCTTGAGCAGGGCGTACAATTCATGCGCGATGTCTTGAAGGCGGGCGGCAAGCTCTATATTCACTGTTGGGAGGGTCTAGGGCGCGGGCCAACCATGGTCGCGGCCTATCTGGTGAGCGAAGGGCTGACCCCGGATGAGGCGTGGGCATATATCCGCAATGTCCGCCCCTTCATCCGCCCGGTGACTTCCCAAAAAGAACGGCTGCAAGAATTGGCGGACTATTATCAGGATAGGGCGGCTAATCCGCCGGAGGTCGTCAGCCCTACAGCCAGCCCCGCCGCCGGAACATAAACATCATCATGCCCGACGAGAACGCCATCGCAAACAGCACGAGGAACAACATCACACTGCCGGGGATGGGCAACACAACTGGGTTTGGGGTTATGGCGAAGTTCAACTCGAACAATCCGCTGAAAAACGTTAGCGGCAGAAAAATCATCGAGAGGACGGTCAGGCGATTGACCGCCTCGACCATCTTGCGCGAATGTTGATTCTGCATCATGTCCAGCACGTTGCTGGATAAATCACGCTGAGAGTCGATCACGTCATAGACCCGCAATAGGCGCTCATATAGGTGGCGGAACAGGTCGCGGATAGCGCTATTCTCTCCGACGCGCTTCTCTCCGATGAGGTTAGAGATGACCTCGCGCTGCGGGGCGACCATCTGGCGCAGGTTGATGAGTTGTTGCTTGATGCGGTAGACGGGCTTACGGGCGGAATCGCTAATCACCACGTCGATGCCGTGATCCAATAATTTTTCTTCCAAAGTATTTAACTGGTTGCTGATGCGGTCTAACAGCGGGTAGTACGAGTCGATGACGTGTTGGGCGGTCAGGTAGAGGAAATATGCCACGCCGGAAGTCCATGCGTCTGGGTTCTGCGCCACGCGCTCATAGGCGTCTTTTAGCGCGTCCACACCCGATGGGCGCACAGTGATGAAGCAGTTATCGGTGATGACGCAGTGGATTTCTTGCCCGCGCACTTGACCGCCTTTGATTTGCGGCTCGAACAACGAGAGGAACAGATAGGACGGGTAGACCAGTAGCGTCGGGCGGCGGTCTGCGCGCATCAAATCCTCTACCACGGCTGGCCCGAGCTTGAAGCGATCTGCCATCCACTGTATTTCTTCGCTTGTGGGGTCAACCATATCAATCCAGAGTTTCGCATCTGAATCGATGGCGCGTTCAAGATTTTCCCGCCCCAGATTCCGCCGTAACAGGGTGGTCTGTTTTTCTTCATCAAATTCCGTTACCAGTGAACGTATCATGGTTTGACGCTGCGCCGCCTCTTGATTCACGATCACGGACTCCATTCACTTCACATCACTTCACAATCCTGAAAAAATAAAAAATTGTGTGGATGTCTGGCCTTTATCAGACTCATTCATCCACACAACCCGACTTAGCTCGACTTTATAGCGGCGATGCTGAACCTCGGTAGATTACGAGGTCTTTTGCAGGCGCTCGCTCACTTCTTCCTGAAGGCGACCAGCGCCCTCGCGGACAGACTTCATAACCTGACCAGCCACTTCACGGCCTTGACCAGCCGCTTGGTTCAGCGTGTCGGCCACCTGATGGCGAGTCTTTTCGCCGGAGCGGGGAGCCAGCAGTAGCGCGACGATTGAACCAATCCCCACACCCAAGCCTGCGATAACAATCGCTAAGATTATACGATCACGTTGGGCGCGAATTTCAGCATCACGGCTGTAGTAGATTCTCTCGTTCATGGTAATCCTCGGTTTTTCTCAGCTTTTAGTATCGAAGGGTTGGGATGTGAAGGTTAGTTGAACTTGACCTTATCGGCCCAGTCATCGACTTGGCGGTTGGCCTCGTCTTTGGCGATCCCGTAACGCTCTTGGATACGCCCAGAGAGTTTTTCGCGCTCACCAGCGATTTCGTCCAGTTCGTCATCGGTCAGTTGACCCCAACGGACTTGGATATCGCCTTTAAGCTGCTTCCACTTGCCTACAATTTGATCCCACGCAGGACTAGCCATCAGATTTTTACTCCTTTGTTTGTTGATGCGTTGATTGACGTTAGATAGGGGTTACGGTTAAGCTCTGCGGAGTGTACGCAGCAGACCCAGCAGCACAATTGCGCCAACAAAGGCCGTCACGATGCTGACCAAGTTAAACCCGGTCACAGCGCCGCCGACACCGAGGGCATTCAGCAAGAAACCACCGATAAAACCGCCGATGATACCGACGATGATATCTTCCAACAGACCCTGCTGACGATTGGTACTCATCACCATGCTGGCAAGCCAACCGGCGATAGCGCCGACGATAATCCATACGAGCAAACTAGTACCGTCCATGTTGGAACTCCTTTTAACTGACCTCTTGGCCGCAGAGAGATGTCTGCTTCCAATCCGGCTGCGGTTGCAACAATTGCAAACGCTTCATTAATTACAGTCTAAACCCAGATTACGCAGAGACACCGTGCCTAGCGGTCTATTTTGGGCTAGGTCAAGTGGGGGATATGGAGGTTGTCCATACTATCTATCTGTAATGAAGGGCGTAATAAAATAGGCCAAGTGGTTAATATAAACCCCCTGTCCGTGTGATATAAATTAAGGTAATAGGCATGTACACTGTTTTTTAATCACGCATCACGCGCTTAGTTTTAGGTAGCGCTTTTGACCAGCCCCCAAAATAGATCAACTAGCCCACCCTGATGAATGAGGATTGATACCACATGATGAACACCCGACAAATCTTCACCGCAACATTGGCTGTATTAGCTGGGTTGGCAACCGGGTATATTCTCTTACTGAGCCTAAAAGTTTTGATTACGTTGCTGATTGCGATTATCGTCGCATCGGCTGTCCGCCCACTCATCGCACGGCTCATTAGGTTACGGATACCATCCGGTATCGCAACCCTGATGATTTATACCAGCATCATCTCATTCGCCTTGATTGTCTCCATCGCCGTGCTACCCCCGCTCATCAATCAATTCGCAGATTATCTGGGGAGTGATTGGCGGCTGGCTAACCGTATCATCGTCGCCAAGAACTGGACTGAGACGACTCTTACACAATTGACCGGGAGTGAGGTCGTGCTGGCGGACTCTGAGGATATTCGGAATGCCACAACGCAGGTGGTCGAGAGCCTCCGCGCCTCCGCCCCCAGCTTGGTGGGCAATGTCGGCGGTTGGTTCGTGGAAATTGTATTGGTCATCATCATGGGGATTTACTGGCTGACCGCCAGAGAAAAATCCATCGCATTCGTGACGCGGCTCATCGCTAGCAAAGACCGCGAGACCGCGCGATTGGCGCTTTTGGAGATTGAGGAATCGATAGGCGCATATATACGCGGCATCCTGTTTGTGGCTGTATTCGTGGGAGCGCTCAATTTCTTGGTACTGTTCTTGTTGGGCGTACCCAATGCAGCCGCCTTCGGATTCATCATTGGCATAGCGACCATCTTGCCCGTGGTCGGCAGCGGCGCGGGTGGCGTGATTGCGACGCTATTTGCGTTGCTGGGTTCACCGCTATACGGATTGGAAGTTTTCGGCACGTTCGTCGTCATCCAACAGCTTGAGATGCACTACCTAACGCCGCGCGCGCTTTCGCGGTCTATCGGGGTTGACCCACTCTTGACGATGGTCGCCGTGTTCGTTGGGTTCGCCTTGTATGGGGTGGTCGGAGCGATTATCTCTATCCCGATTTTGAGTACAATGAACGTACTCATGCGTGAATTCGTTATCGCACCGCGTCGTGAAGCTGTGGCAAACTATGCTATAGAGCAGGGGATACCGATGTTTAAGGCCGCCGATACCCCCACTCCAGACAAAACCATCCCAATCATAGCGGATATCATGAAACCCTAATGTCTCAATCCCTAAGCACCACCAAAGAACTTTTATATCGTTATGGCATCGCCATCGCCATCGCTCTGATGGCGGTGCTGCTCACAGCGATTATCTGGGATAGCGTCACACATGATGCGCCATTTATCCTCCTGGTGTGCGCGGTGGTTTTCAGTTCTTGGTTGGGCGGGTTTGTTCCGGGGTTATTGTGTTCGTTCATCTCGTTTGTGATGGTCGATTATTTCTTGATTAAGCCGCGTTATTTAATCCTGTCGTCGCCCGATAGAATCTTACAATTCCTGCTTTTCGTGTTGATCGCATGGCTGATCAGCTGGTTACAAGAAAGCCGTAACCGCTCTGAGCGTGCGATGCGCCAATATAAAGAAGAACTAGAACTCGTCCTGAACGCCATGAATGAGGGCGTCATCGTGCAAGATCGGGCAGGAAAGGTCGTGTTCGCCAACGCCGCCTTCGCCGCCGCACGAATCGAACAGCCGTTAATGCACGCCTTAATCGGCGTCCCTGACAGCAAGATTGAATCGGCCTATAAGCTGCTGGATGACCGAGAGACCACCATCGTTCATACTACCAAACCCGGTAATCGGGTTTTTTTGACCAAGCGCCCAGCCGAAGCCACCTTCGGGATAAAAGCCCGCGAAACCGGTCATGAAACGTGGCTCACCGTAAAATCTGCCCCGATTTTGGATAAGGGCAAGGACATCCGTCTGGTGATCAATATCTTCCACGACATCACCGAACTACGGCGTGTCGAGAAGCTCCGCGCCCAGAGCAGTGAGCGCATCCGCAAGGTGATTGATAACTTGTCGGCCTTCGTCGGCGTTTTGACCCCGGATGGAGTGGTCATCGAGATGAACGCCTCTGCGCTACGGTCAGCCAACTTGGACTTGGGTGAGGTGGTAGGAAAACGATTAGACCAGACCTATTGGTGGTCTTATGACGACTCTGTGCAGGCAAAACTGCGCGATTCTATACAACAGGCGGCGCAGGGCGAGAGCATCCGTTACGATGTCTCGGTACGCCTTGCAAGTGACCAATATATCACGCTTGATTTCACCCTTGCGCCCGTTTTTGACCGTGAAGGCCAGCTAGAGTACCTCATTCCTTCCGGTATCGACGTGACGTCGCGTAATAATTTGACCAACCAACTGATTATCCAACAGCGTCGGCAATCGAATATCATCAACCATGTGCCGGGGGTCGTTTTTGAAGGTACAGTTAGTGATAACGGCGTTATCACGACAGATTTTTTTAGTCCCTATATCGAAAAAATGCTTGGGTATACCCTAGCGGAGGTGCGTAATGACCCACTCTTCTGGAAGAAAGTAATATTGGCAGAAGATTGGGACAATACCGTTAAACAAGTGAATGAAATTCATGAAGGTGGAAAACCGCGTTCAACCCAATACCGCTGTTACGCGAAGGATGGACACATCGTATTTGTAGAATCACATTTCGGCTTCCTGCGCGATGAGCAAAACGTGTTGCTAGGCACGGTTGGCGTGATGATGGATGTGACGGATCGTCGCCAAGCCGAAGATGAGTTGGCGCATTATGCCCAAGAACTCCGCCGGTCAAACGAGGAACTAGAACAGTTCGCCTATGTCGCCTCGCATGACTTACAAGAACCCCTCCGCATGGTGACAAGCTATCTGCAACTCATCGAACAGCGCTACGAAACACTATTAGATGCGGACGCGAAAGAATTCATCCGGTACGCCGTCGATGGCTCCACCCGCATGAAATCGCTGATTAACGACCTGTTGGTCTATTCACGGATTCAGCGCAATCGGGCAGAATACGAGCCGATAGAGATGGAGGACGTCTTACACCAAGCCCTCCGTAATCTGCAACTCGTCATCGAGGACAGTAAGGCCATCATCACCCATGACCCGCTACCAGAAGTCAAGGCCAACCGCGTCCAGATGCTTCAATTGATGCAGAATCTGATAGACAATGGCCTAAAGTTCCGATTAGAGCGCACCCCTGAGATTCATATCGGGGTGAAGCTCGAACCCCCGCTATGGCATTTCTGCGTGAAGGATAACGGGATTGGGATTGAGGAAGAATACCTCGAACGGATTTTCATCATCTTCCAGCGACTCCATGCGCGAAACGAATATCCGGGTACTGGGATTGGGCTGGCAATTTGCAAGAAAATAGTCGATAAACATGGAGGACAAATTTATGCTCAGTCTACCCTCGGTCAGGGAACGGAATTCCACTTCACAATACCCGTCCAACACGACGGTAGGAGATCAAGCAATGGTAGTCATCCAGATACTACTGGTTGAAGATAGCCCCGGCGATATACGCCTCACTCAAGAGGCGATGAAAAATGGCAAAGTCCGCAATCAGCTTCATGTCGTACAGGATGGCGTGGAGGCGATGGAATTTTTACGGCAGGTTGGCAAATATGCCGATGCACCCCGCCCCGATATTGTATTGCTTGACCTGAATCTGCCGCGCAAAGATGGTCGCACCGTCCTTCAGGAGATGAAAGAGGATGTAAATCTTCGCCGGATTCCGGTGGTGATTCTGACGACTTCCGACGACGAACACGATATTTTACGCAGCTATGACCTGCACGCGAACTGCTATATCACCAAACCGATTGAGTTGAAACAATTCGTGATGATCGTCCAGACGATTGAGAACTTCTGGTTCCAAATCGTCAAATTGCCGCCGTATTGACCATCATGAGTCCATACCGTGGTATTCCGAGCAGGCGAGGGACGAGTGGCGATGGAGACACGACCATCAGTCTGCTGCTGTTTGAGGATAATCCGGGCGATGTCCGTTTGATTCGTGAGATGGTTTTGACGGTCACGAATCAAAATGTAGAATTGGTGCATGTCGATACCCTGAAAGGCGGCCTTCAGCGCCTACAGGAAGATACTTTCGATGCGATTCTGCTGGATTTAAGCTTGCCGGATAGCCACGGGATAGATACGTTGCTCAAAGTCAGCGTCGCCGCCCCGGATATTGCCATCGTCGTGTTGACCGGCAATGAGGATCAAGACCTCGGCCTGCGTGCGGTACAGATGGGCGCGCAAGATTACCTCCCCAAAGTGGATGTCAACAGTAAAGTCCTGATTCGTGCGCTACGCTACGCCATTGAGCGCTACCGTATCGAAGTCATGATTCGCAAGAGCGAACAGGAATATCGTTCGCTGATTGATGACGTTTTCGACACTTCAATGGTCGCGGTCATGATCCTGAACCGCGATTACATGATCGTCTGGTGCAACGAAGCGACGGAAATTTATTTTGGCATCCCCAAAGACGGCCTCATTGGTAGGGATAGCCAAATTTTGATTGACGAAGAGTTGAAGTGTGTTTTCGCTGACCCCGACGATTATGCTGCACAGATGCTGAGTGCGTATCAGGATGGGGGGTTCACCCAGCGCTTTGAGTGCCGTGTCATCCCGGAGGATAAGCGTCAAGCGCGCTGGTTGGAACACTGGAGTCAGCCCATCCGTGATGGGATGTATGTTGGTGGGCGCATCGAACAGTATATGGATATTACAGAGCGTAAAAAGCTGGAAATCTCGCTAGAGGAGCAACGCAAATTCGCTGAAGCCCTACGCGATATTTCTACCTTGTTGACCAGTACGCTGGATTTGAAAGAAGTTTTGGGTCGTATCCTCAACAGCTTAGGGCGTATCCTCCCACACGATTTGGCCTCAATCAGGATGTTGGGCGAGAATCGATCTCTCGTCGCGGATAACCCCCCCACACCATCCCAAGCGCCGGTTTGGGAAGAGGACGAGGGGCTGTCGTATCAATCCCATCTTGATGAGATGCTTGAAACCGGCAAGCCGGTGATTGTGCCGGATTTGCAAATGACGCAATCGGATGGATCAACGGAACGCGGTGATGTTCACAGCTATGTCGGAGCGCCTATCCGATTGCAGAACGAAGTGATTGGGTTTATGTATGTGTTCAGCAAACGGCCTGATTTCTTCAAGGATGTTCATGCCGAACGCCTGATGGTCTTTGCTGAATTGGCCGCAATCGCCATCCAGAACGCGCAGTTGTTTGAGCAGTCACAAGGATTGGCGGCGGTAGAGGAACGTCAGCGACTCGCCCGTGAGCTGCACGATTCGGTCAGCCAGACCTTGTTTACGTCCCGGAATATGGCCGAGAGCGCCCTGCGCCGCTGGGACAAAGACCCAGTTCGCGCCCGCCAACTCACCGAAGAAGTCCATCAGTTGACCATCACTGCGCTGGCCGAGATGCGGATTTTGCTGCTAGAGCTACGTCCGGCTTCGCTGACCCATGTCACGCTCAAACAGCTTTTCGAGCAGTATCTCCAGCCGATTCAAAAGCGTCGCCAGTTCAATTTGCGGCTCAATATTGCCGATATTCCGCCTTTGCCGCCCGATGTGCAAATCGCGCTGTACCGGATTGTTCAAGAAGCGCTGAACAATATTGATAAACATGCGCGAGCGCGGGAGGTCATCGTCCATGTCGAAAATTATGATGACCATATCGCGCTGGAAATCAGTGACGACGGGGAGGGTTTTGACTCTGATGCGACCCATGGGACGAGTCTGGGGCTGGGGATTATGCGCGAACGTGCCGATACCATTAAAGCGGCGCTCCAGATTGAGAGTAAAATTGGTGAAGGGACCCGTATCACGGTGACGTGGTATAAAAACACTCCCTAATCGCGACGGGCTACCGTCTTATCGACAAAAACAGGATGACGCTATGGCTCAAATTCGGGTATTTATTGTGGATGACCATAATATGGTTCGGAAGGGACTCGTAACCCTGCTTCAGGAGTTTGACGACTTGCAAGTGGTAGGCGAAGCAGAGGACGGGGAATTGGCGTATAACGCCTGCCGACAAAGCTGTCCCGACGTGGTATTGATGGACATGCTGATGCCTCGGATGGATGGCGTCACGGCGGCAGGGAAAATCAGGGCGTCCTGTCCGAATACGCAAGTTATCGCTTTGACCAGTTTCAGCGATGAGGCCAACGTACAGGCGGCGCTCAAGGCTGGCGCAATCGGCTATCTGATGAAAAACGTCTCTGGTGATGAACTCGCCAACGCCATCCGTCGCGCCCACGTCGGCCAATCGACTCTAGCGCCGGAAGCCCTCCAAATCCTCATCTCGGCCACCACCCGCCCGCCCGCGCTCGGCTATGACCTGACCGAACGTGAATTGGAGGTTTTGGGGCTGATGAAAGAGGGTCTCAATAATCCCCAGATTGCCGAACGACTGGTCATCAGCGTTTCGACGGTCAAGAACCATGTCAGCAATATCTTGAGCAAATTGGGGACGGCCAGCCGCACACAGGCCGTCGTCTTGGCGGTTGAGCAAAAAATTCTGGACTAAACTGTTATTATTCCAGCGGCGGCATACTCTGCCCAATACTGTCGAGACAAGCCCTGTCGTCGGCTGGTGAATGTCATCAATCAGGTCGCCCGGAAGGGCGTCCCTACGGGTTATCCTGTTTCACGGTTCAATCACGATTTGCCCGACGACGACATACGGCTGGTCATCAGCGGTGCGGATGGGGCGGACTTCTAGCTCTGGCGTCAGGCGATAGACCTGTATCGCCACTTGATATGTCCCCGCTGCGAGCGCCGTCAGTCCGCCCGCCAATTGCATCGGCTTCGGCTCATACATCACCACGTCTGGTTGCCATGTCGAGGTCTGGCGTTCGCCCATGAACGGCGTCGAGTCGTATTGCGCGACCAGTTTGCCAGAGTCGTCCAACAGAATCGCGGAAGTCGTCAAATCAGCCTCGATTTTCCGAGTCGCTGACCACCATACATCGACTCGCAGACCGTCTGGGATGACCTCGGCATGATGCAGAGTCAACGGGCCAAATTCCGCGATAGGGTCGCCCTCATATCGCGCCGGTAAGTCAAATCGATAGGCCTCAAGCAGATTCCCGTCATAGACCATCACGCGGTGCGCGGTCTCGACATGCCCGGTCTGGCGCATCAAGTCAAATGACAGCGCCTCGTCATTCCAACGCAACACCCAGACGGTCTCGGCGGCCTGAATCTGCGGGATGAGCGTCCCATATAGGCCAGCCGAATCCCAAATGGCGTATTGTCGCAGTGATGCAACTTCCGCCCCTGCGGGCAGTTGGCGGGCGAGGTAATACATCGGCGAAAAATCCGCGCCTTTCATATCGACCAGCGCCAAATCACCGGGGAGCGCATAGGTTGAGGCCAGTGCCGCGAATTCTCGCTCTGGGAACTTGGGGCGGTAGAAATCGACATTGACCACGCCATACACTGTGACCACCGCAATCAAAAACAGCCGCGTCGGGCGCGGAAAATTGCTCAGGCCGAACGCCCACAACAGCACAAAGGCGGGCGTAATCAGTGAGATTCGGTAGTAAGTCATAATCGAAAAACGGACATTGCCGATAAATGTCAGCGCCACCGGCACGATAATCCAGAGCAGCAATAGGGCTGAGGCGTTCAGCGGGCGGGCTTGAAATTTGCCACCGGGCTTGAGCGTCACCAGACCGGCCAATAATAAGCCCAACATCAGCGGCCATTGTTGTGTCAGATAGCTGCGGGCGTACCAGATGAGCGTCTCCAGCGTCGATGAGTCGATGATGGCGTCGCTGTCGGCTTTGGCCGTCTGGTAGGGCAGGACAATCAGCAATAACCAGACCGCGAAAACCATAACAGGGACGAATAACAATCCCACCGCCGTGATTCGCTGGCGTCCGCGCAAAAATATCACGCTGTATAGGCCGTGAACGATGCCCATCCATGCGCCGAGATAATGGGTATAAATCAGCGCCGTCATGCTGAGAACCCAGATGGCGGCTGACCGTTTTTGATGCATCCGCGCCCAGCGCAAAAATGCCCATGTCGTCAAAATCGCCAACATGACGTGCAGGCTATAACTGCGGACTTCTTGCGCGATATAAAATTCCATCTCGGACAACGCCATGAGCAGCGCGGCCAATAGCGGCACATACCACGCCGTGGGTTTTGGGCGTAAAAATGCGACTTCCCTCGCCAGCGGAACCATCAGCGCGATACTGAGCATACTCGGTAGCAGCGTGAACCAACGCAGCGCCAATTCGCTCAAACCCGCCAATTCCGCCCAGCCTTTCAATCCGACGAAATACAGCGGGGGGTGGACATCGCGCATCAGGGTCGTGAGCAAGTTTGGCTGTAAGATGGCGAAGCCCGAAAACCCCTCATCCGTCCACAACGGCTGCGCGCCCAAATGGATGATGCGGAGCGCCGCGCCCAACAATAAAATCAGGGTGAGGGCGGCCAATATCCACGATTTTCTTGACATCTCTTGACGCCTTCTTGATGTGTCGCACCAAATTTTTGACGTATTTCAGCCCTGTATAGCCGGATAATGCCTCTGGAATACAACGGAGGTCACATGACCACAGGTGAAGTTCTACAGCTTATCATTTACTTTGGCGTCTTAATAGTGAGCGCCAAACTACTCAGTGAATTTATGGCGCGGGTCTATACCGGCCAATCGGTCTACCAGATGATGCCGTCGTCCCGTCCGAGATGGTGATGGCGTCCGGCAGCGGCCTCGACCCGCGCATCAGCCCTGCGGTGTCGCGGATTCAGGCGGCACGTATTGCCGAGTCCCGTGGTATACCTGTAGAGACGGTGTTGGCGCTGATTGTCCAGCACACCGAGTCCCCGCCGTGGGGGTTCTTAGGCGAACTCCGCATCAACGTCTTGCTGTTAAATTTGGCGTTGGATGATAAGGATGACCAATGACCGATGACCACCGTCCCGACCCTGATGCGCGGTTAGCCGCTATCCGCCGCGATGAATCGCGCAGCAAACGCGGCCACCTAAAGATTTTCTTTGGGATGGCGGCAGGCGTCGGCAAGACCTACGCCATGCTTCAAGCCGCGCACCAGCGTAAGGACGAGGGTGTCGATGTGGTGGTCGGTTATGTTGAAGCCCACAAACGCCCAGAGACTGTGGCGCTGATGGATGGGCTGATGGTCGTGCCGCGCCGCATGTTGGATTATCGCGGCGCGACGCTGGAAGAAATGGACATCGACGCGGTGCTGGCGCGTAAACCTGCGCTGGTTTTGGTCGATGAACTCGCCCATACCAACGCCCCCGGCGCACGTCACGTCAAGCGCTATCAGGACGTGGTTGAAGTGCTGGAGGCGGGGATAGATGTCTATACCACCGTCAACGTGCAGCACTTCGAGAGCCGTTCCGACACTGTGCGCCAAATCACGGGCGTGACCGTGCAAGAACGCCTGCCGGATTCAGTATTAGACCTCGCAGACGAGATCGAACTGATCGACCTATCGCCAGAAGATTTGCGAAAACGCCTGATGGAAGGCAAGGTCTATCCGCTGGAAAAAGCCGAGGCCGCCTCGCAGAACTTTTTCAGGGTCGGAAATTTGACCGCCTTGCGCGAGATGTCGCTACGCCTGACTGCCGAACGAGTAGACCATCAACTGCAAGATTATATGCAGGTCAAGCGTATCAGCGGGCCGTGGAAATCGTCTGAGCGCCTGATGGTCGCGGTTGGCCCCAGCCCATTTGCCGAGAATTTGGTGCGCTGGACTCGCCGCATGGCCTATAACCTTGAAGCGCCATGGATGGCGGCGTATATCAAGACCAGCACGCCGCTGTCGTTACAGGCCGAAAAACAATTAGCGACGAATCTAACTCTCGCTCGTTCTTTGGGCGGTGAGGTTATCACCACGGCGGGTAATGATGTGACCGAAGGGCTGATTCACCTCGCACATCAGCGCAACGTGACGCAAATCGTGGTCGGCAAGACTCATCACTCATGGTTTCGCAACCTGCTACGCGGCGGCTCTCCTACCGAGCGCATGATTCGGGCATCGGGTGATATTGACGTGGCGGTGGTCAGCGCTGAAGATGAGACCGCACCCAAAGCGCCCGCCCGCGTCACGCTACCACGCCCCATGCGCCATTCGTCATGGAAACAGTACGCTCTCGTGATTGGAATTGTGGCTGCCGTGACGGTATTTGATTTGTTTGCGTTGCCGTGGATTAACTATGTATCAGTTGGGTTGACTGAGTTATTTGCGGTGTTGTTGATAGCAGTCTATATCGGACGCGGCCCAGCGCTGTTGGCGGCGCTGGTCAGCGCCCTGAGTTGGAATTTTCTGTTCATCGAGCCGCGCCTGACCTTTAGGATTCACGAGACGCAAGATTTCATCATGTTCTTGCTCTATTTCCTGATTGCGCTGTTCGCAGGTAACTTGACCGCCCGCCTCAAGCAGCAAGAGCAGCAGGCACGCTATAACAGCGAACGCAACCTTGCGCTATACCGGCTGGCGCGGGATGTGGCCGGGGCAGTGGATATGAATGATGTGGTGAGCGTCGGAGTCCAGCAAATCGGGCAGGCGTTCGATTCTGAGGTGGCCGTCTGGTTGGCGAAAGGGGAAAAGTCGCTGGATATAGTCGCGCATCCTGCCAGCACCTTTGTCGTCAGCGACAAAGAGTTAAACGTCGCGCTCTGGTCATTCGACCACGGCAAACCCGCTGGCCGCCATACCGACACGTTGCCATCTGCAGACGGGCGCTATTACCCGCTCAAGACCACCGGGCCGACCATCGGAATCTTGGGGATACGGTTGCGCGAACAACAACAACTTAGCTTTGAGCAACAACTTTTGTTAGAGACGTTCGCCACCCAATTGGCGCTGACGGTTGAGCGTGAATTGTTTGACCAAGCCGCCGAACGCGCCGCGCTGATGGCCGAGTCCGAACGCCTGTCCACCACGCTGCTAAATTCGATTAGCCATGAACTGCGGACGCCGATTACCACGATTGCCGGTATCGCCAATACCCTTGCTGACCCGCACGCCAATCTGAAAGATGATGATCGTAGCGCCCTCGGTGCGGACATCCAAGAGGCGGCGGCACGGCTGAATCGTCTGGTTGAGAACTTGTTGGATATGTCGCGGTTGGACAGCGGGCGTTTGGAGGTTAAGCGGGATTGGTGCGACGCTTGCGACTTGTTGGGGAGCGCAGCCAATCGCCTTCGGAAGCGCTTGAACGGGCGTCCTCTGACGATTGAGTGTGCGCTGGGGATGCCACTGATTTCACTGGACTTTGTGCTGGTCGAGCAAGTCTTGGTCAACCTGATTGATAACGCCTGCGCCTATAGCCCGTCGGGGACGGCCATTCGTCTGCGGGCCGGTATGGACGCCAAGACCATGACATTGATTGTCGAGGATAGCGGCCCCGGCGTCCCCCCAGAAGAACTCCCGCGCATTTTCGAGAAATTTTACCGAATCTCAGGCACAGCAGCCGGTGGCACTGGCTTGGGGCTGTCGATTGCCGAGGGGATCATCAGCGCTCACGGTGGCACTATCCACGCGGCAAATGTCCCCGGCGGCGGCGCACGTTTTATCATCAGGCTACCTGTGACCGGGACGCCCCCACAAGTGAAGGAATCCGACCTATGATTGACAACCCACGCATCCTCGTCATTGACGATGAGGTGCAAATCCGCCGTTTTCTCCGTTTCAGCCTAGAGGCCAACCAGTATCGCGTCTATGAGGCCGAAACTGGGCGCGAAGGCTTGCTCAGTGCCGCCAAACTCCGCCCCGATTTGATTATCCTCGACCTCGGTTTGCCCGATATGACCGGCCACGCCGTCCTGAGTGGTCTGCGCGACTGGACTCACACACCCGTGATTATCTTGTCCGTCCACGATTCCGATAAAGATAAGGTCATGGCGTTGGACGGCGGCGCGGATGATTATCTGACCAAGCCGTTCAGTACCGAAGAACTCATGGCGCGTATCCGTTCCGCCATGCGCCACACCCATCCAGAACCAGAGGAGCCTATCTTGACCTTTGGGCAGGTCCAGATTGACCTGACGCGCCGCGTCGTGACCAAGCAAGGCGCGCCCGTCAAGCTAACTCCTACCGAATACGCATTACTCAAACTGATGGCACAGCACGCTGGGCGCGTCTTGACCCATCAGCAGATTTTGCGCGAGGTCTGGGGGCCGGAATATATGCACGAGACGCACTATCTGCGCGTGTATTTCGCCCAACTGCGCCAGAAGATTGAAGATAACCCGACCCTCCCGACCTTGCTCATCACCGAGCCGGGGGTGGGGTATCGCTTGCGGGTCGAATAGGGCAGAAACGGTTTTGGTCGGTTTCAAAAGGGTATAGGGCGGCGGACGCCCCGTTGGGCGTCCCTACGAATGACGATTTTGGTAGGGACGCGCAACGGCGCGTCCATCACCACGTACCTTTCTTTCCTCCTCTAAATTTTGATACGTTTGCCCTAACCCCGCCATGCACCC
>DAOTTP010000269.1:0-24556 GCA_034437835.1 Anaerolineae bacterium
TATTCACCTTAGACCGCTACGCCCGTCGCAAAATCGGGGTACATCACATCGGGATTGTCTACCAAAACCCGCACCTCGGTTTACGGATGAATACGACCAGCAGCGGCAATGTCGCTGAACGGTTACTGATGACCGGCGAACGTGGCTTCGACGCCCTACGCGATGCCGCCCGCGCTTCATTGGCCGCCTCGGAATTTCCGCTGGCGCGTATGGACGATTTGCCGCGCAAACTGTCCGGCGGGATGCAGCAGCGCGTTCAACTGGCAAAGGCCATCGCGCTCAAACCGCGCTTGTTGTTGTTGGATGAACCGACCACCGGCCTTGATGTCTCGATTCAGGCGACGGTGCTAGACACGCTTAAACGGTTACAACGCACCACCCATATCACCACCGTCCTCGTGTCGCACGACCTCGGCGTGATTCGCACGCTGGCAGATCGCGTGATTGTGATGCGCTATGGGCGGGTGGTCGAAAGTGGCTTAACCGATCAAGTGCTGGAAGACCCTCAAGACGCCTATACCCAGCAATTGGTCTTCTCGAAGTTATAAAGGTATCCCGATGCTCTTAACCGTCCACAACCTCTCCAAACATTTCGAGATGCATCATCTTGACCGGCAAATCCTCGCCTTTGAGGATGTGTCATTCACGCTGGATTCCGGTCAATTTATGGTGATTGGCGGCAGCAACGGCGCGGGCAAATCTACGCTGATGCGCTGTATCTACCGCACCTATCGTGCCACGGGGGGCGAGGCTTGGTTCGAGTCCCGTTTTGGGCCGGTTGACCTGACGCGCCTCGCGGATGTCGATGTCGCCTTGCTACGCGATTACGAGATGGGATTCGTGACGCAGTTTTTGCGCCCGCGCCCGCGTGTCTCTGCGTTGGAATTGGTGGCCGAGCCACTCATCGCCCTCGGTGAATACCAAGATGCCGCCGAATCAGCCGCCCGCGCCATTTTGGACGAGTTCGGTCTGAAAGAGGCGCTCTGGCAGGCTTATCCCGCCACGTTCTCTGGCGGTGAGCAGCAAAAAGTTAACCTTGCCCGCGCCCTAATCCGCCCGGTCAAGTTACTGCTGTTAGATGAACCCACCGCCTCGCTCGATTCCGCCGCCCGTCAATCTTTGGTTGACCGGTTGACTGCCCTCAAATCGCAAGGCGTCGCGCTGATTGGCGTGTTTCATCACGCCAACGATGTCGAACACCTTGCCGATCAACACCTACGCCTTGACCGTGTACAGGTCTATCAAAATGGAGCGACCCATGCCGTGGTTGAATGATGTCAAACTTGTATTGCCTGACCGTGTATTGCCCTGCGCCCATCTTCGGATAGAAGGCGGCAAAATCGCAGAAATTATCGAGGCCGACGCCGGGCAAGTCGCCCGTTATACCGTCTTACCGGGTCTGATTGACTTGCACGGCGATATGCTGGAACGCGATATTGAGCCGCGCCCGGGCGCACGTTTCCCGATGGAGGTCGCGCTCCACGAATTAGATAAGCGCCTCGCAGCGACAGGCATCACCACCGCGTATGCCGCCGTCGCCTTTGCGTGGAAGAAAAGCGAACTCCGCAAGCAGGATGTCGCGCTAGAGATCATTGAGACGATTCACCGTTGTGCGCCCAGCCTCTTGACAGATGTGCGCGTGCATGGTCGGTTTGAACTCACTAACCAGACCACCGTTCCATTGATTCACAGTCTGTTAAACGGCGGGCGACTGCATCTCCTCTCCATCATGGATCACACGCCGGGGCAAGGGCAATACGCAGACATTGACCGCTATCTCAAGTCGATGGCGCAATGGTTGGGCGGCGTAAGTTCTGATGACGTAGACAACAAACTGACCGTGGCGGCCAAAGAAATGATGGCCGCCGCCAAATCCCAAATGGTTGAGGAAGTCGCCTCCCCCCGCGATTGGGACATGGTGCGCGAGGTGGTGCGGGCATCACTGGCACATGGGGTCATGGTCGCCTCCCACGATGATGACACGCTTGAGAAGGTTGAACTACAGGCCGAGATGGGCGTGAGCATCAGCGAATTTCCGGTCACGCGAGAGGCGGCTCACCGCGCTCGTGAATTGGGGATGCACACCATCATGGGTGCGCCGAATGCTTATCGGGGCATCAGCACCAGCGGCAACCTGAGCGCCGCCGAAGCGGTAGAGGATGGTCTGGTCGATATCCTCGCCACTGATTATGTCCCCGCCTCAATGCTGCACGCGGCTTTCCGATTGGCCGAACGGGGGATTGTCCCATTGCATGAGGCCGTGAATCTGGTGTCGCGCAATCCCGCACAAGCGATGGGATTGTCTGATCGTGGGCAAATTGCTATCGGTTTCAACGCCGATTTGGTGGTGATTGAAGAGACTACCGTGCCGCGTGTCCGAACCACTTTCCGTGCTGGACAAGCGATTTATCAAGACGGGACGGTGATTTTGGAGAGGATTGCTCATGGCACAGCGGTATAGTTTTTACCCCGCTGATTATCAGCATGACCAACCGTCGTTGGGCGAAACGCCATCGATTCACCCATCAGCACGCATCATCAACAGCACCTTAGGCGCGTGGACAGAAGTTATGGCCGGTTGCAGTGTGGTCGAGTCAGTCTTGGGCGATTACAGTTATTTGGCGGGAGACAATCAGGTGATTTACGCCAATATCGGCAAATTTTGCTCAATTGCGTCTGGGGTGCGAATCAACCCCGGCAATCACCCGATGGAGCGCGTCACCCAACATCACATGACCTACCGTCGCGCCGCTTTTGGTTTTGGTGAGGATGACCCTAATTTTTTCGAGTGGCGGCGTTCCCATACGGTTAACATCGGACATGATGTCTGGATTGGGCATAATGCCATTTTGATGCCGGGCGTTTCGGTGGGGACGGGCGCGGTGATTGGGTCTGGAGCGGTGGTCACACATGATGTAGCACCCTATCAAATTGTGGTGGGTGTCCCGGCTAAAGCGTTGCGCTTTCGTTTTCCGGCGCAGATTATCGACGGATTGCTGCGGACGATGTGGTGGGATTGGACATCTGAACGATTGCGCGAACGGTTGCTTGAGATGAACGACGTAGAACGATTTGTAGAAAACTATGGGTGATTTAGGGTTAACGATTCACTTCTTAGGGACAGGCAGTACATCACCCAATGCACACCGCGATAATTCCAGCCTATTGTTTGTGATGGGCAAACAGGCGGTGATGGTCGATGCCAGCGGCTACCCCGGGCGCAAACTGCCACAGGCGGGTGTCGGGTTTGACCAATTGACCGACCTCATATTGACTCACGCTCATATCGACCATATTTATGCGTTTCCATCGCTGATTGCCAGCATCGTCAGCGCATCTGGGGATAAACGGCCTACGCTCACCGTCCATGCGCGGCCATCGGTATTGGATGTGGCTTGGAAGTTACTCGCGCCATTTTCGGAACAGGGGCGGACGGCCACCCGCTTACAGTTAAATTATGTAACCCTCCCTCAGAGCGTGTATCCATTAGAAATTGATCTTGGGGCATGGCAATTGTCTAGTTTTCCGGTCAGTCATGGGGGAGTCTCGGCAATTGGGTTGGTTTTGGAACATGAGTCCGGCGTCCGGGTGGTTTATAGCGGAGATGCCGAGGCCGATAATCACATTTCGGAACAACTCACAGACCAAACCCTGTGCTTGATTCAAGACTGTGCCTCTGGAATGCGTGGTACGCCACGAACCGTCGGTCATGCTGGCGCAGAAGAGATCAAGGCATTGCTTAAGACCGCGCCTCACCCGAAACAGGTCATCCTCACGCATCTATCGGCGCGACAAGACGCGGTTCTTCCCGACATGATCTCGATATTGCGTGAAGACTTTAGCGGAGAAGTCCTAGCCGCTTATGATGGGATGCGATTGGTGTTTTAGGCTTTGAATATTTGACATCAAACCAGATTTACTGTTGATTGACGGCTTACCCGCCCGTCTATGATTTAAGGAAAAATCTGATATTCGGACAAGCCTTTCAGCCTCTGGTGATGTGTGAGGCAATCGGTTAATTTGGTGCATATTAGGACGCTACCGGGTTGTCACAACATTGGTATGCACTGGAATGACGGTTTGCGGTACGCTGTACACACAGACTCTACCGCGCCGTTTTTTTGCGCCACTCCGGTTCTATGCTCTGACTCTATTAGGGTTAATGTAGCATTTATCCATGAGTCCTAATCTTTAGCTTGTCAACTGTTTAGCATCACTAAGTAAATCCGGATGACCAACCCATCGCCAGATCCGCAGGAAATCGCCCGCCGCACGTTAGAAATTATCCCGTTTGTCATGCGCGTCATGAATGCGGAGATGCGTTCGACCCGCCTAGACATCGTGCCATCTCACATGGGGTTGCTGGGGATGTTGACCGCCCGCCCACATACTTTAGGGGAATTAGCGCGGGTGATGGTGGTCAGCGCCCCGACCATGAGCAATACCATCACCATGATGGAGGAGCGCGGGTGGGTGGAACGTGAGCGCGATACCAAAGACCGGCGCGTGGTCTACGTCAAGCTGTCGCCGTATGGCCGCGAGATGTTGGACAAAATCGACCAGTTCACAGAGGCGCGCATCACCGAAATCCTCGCGCCGCTGACCGAGGAGCAGCGTAAAATGTTGCTAGGCGGGTTGATTTTGCTCAATGACCGCTTTGTGGATGCGCTCGGCCAAGCCATGCCGCCCAGTTTTTATGGCTCGGATGCGCCGGAACAGCGACAAGACCTATCAGAAGAGTCAGAGGACTTATCGGAATGACCAACCTTAATCGTGAAATCGTCGCAGAAAATCTCGTCAAACGGTACGGGGATTTCACTGCCGTAGACAATGTGTCGTTCAAAGTCTCGGATGGTGAGATTTACGGGTTCTTGGGGCCAAATGGCGCGGGCAAATCCACCGTCGTGACCATGCTGACCACGCTCGGACTGCCCACCAGCGGCCACGCCACCGTAGGCGGCCATGACATCGTGCTAGAAGCCTCACAGGTGCGCCGTATCGCTGGCGTCGCGCTGCAAGACATCGGCCTCGACCCAATTATGAAGTCGATGGAACTGCTGACCATTCAAGCGCAGTTGTTCGGGATGAGCAAGCGTGATTCGATTGCCCGCGCCAAAGAATTGCTAGACATCGTGCAATTGAGCGAGTTCACAGACCGCCGCGTCGGGAAGTATTCCGGCGGGATGCGCCGCAGACTCGACCTTGCGATGGCGCTGGTTCACCGCCCAGAAATCTTGTTCCTCGATGAGCCGACCACCGGACTCGACCCGGCCAGTCGCCGTGACATCTGGGCAGAAGTGCGCCGCCTGAACCGCGAGTACAACATGACCATCTTCCTCACCACCCAATACCTAGAGGAAGCGGACGAACTGGCTGACCGTATCGCCATCATGAATAAGGGCAAAATCGCCGTTGAAGGCCAACCCGCCGCGCTCAAAGCCGCCATGGGGCGCGAATCGGTCAACATCACCTTGCGCGATAATGAGGCCGCCGAAAAAGCCGCGACCTTGCTGGGTGAGATGTTCGATAAGGTACAGATAGATCGTCGCACCGTCCGCTTATATCGCCAGAACGCCGCGCAAGTCGTCCCCGCCGTCGTGAATCGCCTGACCGAAAGCGGAATCGAAACCGTCTCCCTCACCTTGACTCAGCCGACATTGGATGACGTGTTCTTGCAAGTCACCGGCCAGAGCATCGACGAAGTACAAGCACCAGCCGATAAAACCGCCGTCCCCGCGTAATATTTTTCACCGCCAGCTGCTCATCACAAGGAGAAATCATGGCTTCGTTAGTTCAGACAGCCAACTTGAAGGCCGCCATTAGCCAGCCTCAAAGGTCAATGTCGTTCGTCGCTCAGACCGCGATGCTCGCCAAACGCACGCTCATTACCAACTTCCGCGACCCCGCCGCCATCATCCCGCCGCTGCTCATCAGCGTATTTTTCCTGCTGGTCAACAGTTCAACCCTCAGCGGCGCGGCCAGCTTCTTCCTACCGGGTCAGAGCTACCTTGGCTTCATTGTCCCGCTGACGATCATCAGTTCTTCGCTATCAGGCGCAAGCATCGCCGGTCAGAGCATTGTGCGTGACATCGAACGCGGCTACTTCGACAAGCTGATGCTCACGCCAGTCAGCCGCGCCGCCATCGTGCTTGGGCCGATGATTGCCGGCGCGTTATTGCTGACCGTCCAAACTGCGCTGATCCTCGGCCTCGCGCTGTTGATGGGTTTGCAGCCCAACACCGGCATCATCGGCTTGGCCTCAACCCTGATTTTCGCCACCTTCATCGGGGTGAGCTTTGCCGGTTTCACCGTCGGGATGGCGTTGTTCACCGGGTCGGCGGCAGCCACGGGCGGCGCGAGTTTCATCTTCTTCCCGCTGACCTTCCTGACCGCCACCTATGTCCCATTCAGCTTGCTCACTGGCTGGATTAAGACCGCAGCGGAATACAACCCGATCACCTACCCGTTGGAAGCGATGCGCGCCCTGCTAAACACCGGCTGGGACACCGACTTGATGCTCAAGGGTCTTAGCTCGTGCTTGCTGATGGGCGGCGTGTTGTTCACCTTCGCCATTTTCGGCCTCCGCACCCGTAGCAAGCGACGTTAATCTTTCGCTTACTTCTCCACAGAAATGCCCCTCAGGCTGACCGGTCAAGGGGCATTTCTGATAATAAATAGCTGCACTTATTGGATATTGATTCGCGGCTCTTCTTTGACATGTGCCGCTATATAGGTTATTTTCTAGGTAACGTTTGTGCTGGTAACGTTTCCAGACCAGTCAACGTGAGTGTTTCTCAGTTCAATACATTTTAAGGAGTACCGAATGAGCAAGAAATTGTTCGTATTTGCCTCGTTGTTGGCGCTTTTAGCGCTGGCGGCTACATCACTTAGCGCACAAGACCGTCCGCTCGGTGAAATCACACAACGTATTGTTGACCGTGGTTCGCTGATCTGCGGCGTCAACGATGTTCTGCCCGGTTTCGGCTTCAAGAGCGAATCCGGCGAATTTAGCGGTTTCGACGTGGACATCTGCCGCGCTATTGCAGCCGCCATCCTCGGCGATGCCAATGCCGTCACCTTCCGCCCGACCACTGGCGCAGACCGCCCCACCGTCTTGGCCTCTGGTGAAGTCGATTTGCTGTCGCGCAACACCACCTTCACCCTCAGCCGTGACGTAGACTGGGGTTCGACCTTCGCGCCGACCACCTTCTTCGACGGTCAGGGCATCATGGTTCGCACCGAGAGCGCCATCGCCACGATTGAAGAACTGGCTGGCGGCACGATCTGCACCAACGCCGGTACGACCACCGAGTTGAACATCACCGACGCCATGCAATCGCGTGGGCTGGAATTCACCCTCCAGACCTTCCAAGAGTTCAACGGCGCGATGGCCGCTTTCAACGAAGGCGCGTGCGACGCTGTGACCACCGACATTTCGGGCTTGGTCTCGACCAAGGGCAGCTCGGCTGACCCCGGCAGCTATGCCATCCTCGATATCGTCCTCAGCAAGGAGCCGCTAGGCCCGCTCAGCCCGCAATCCGATCCCCAGTTCGCCGACATCGTGCGCTGGACGGTTTACGGTCTGATTCAGGCTGAAGAGTCTGGCATCACCAGCGAGAACGTCGATTCGTTCCTGACCAGCGAAGACCCCAGCATCCAGCGCTTCTTGGGCATTGGCGAAAACCTGTCCGGCACGTATCTGGGCATCCCCAACGACTTCATGGTCACGGTCATCAAGTCGGTTGGCAACTACGGCGAAATTTACGAGCGCAACCTGACCGCACCGTTCGGTCTGGCACGCGGCGTCAACGCCCAATGGACTGACGGCGGCTTGCTCTACGCCCCGCCGTTCCGTTAACCATCGTTTAGAAGTGTGCGGCGGGAGAAATCCTGCCGCACCTTTTTTTAATCAACATCGTTGGGGAGATTAAAGCCGTGGCTCTACTACGGGACGAACGCTTCATCAAAATATTTTTACAAGTGGTGTTTGTCGCAATCTTTTTTACGGGCGTGGCCTTGCTCGCCCAAAGCGTGTCTTATGCGCTTGCTGCTAACAACCTCTCGCCTAGTTTCCAATTCTTAGGGTTGCGTGCCGGGTTCAACATCGGCGGCGCGGAAACCTACTACTCGCCTGATGATAGTTACTGGCGCGCCTATGTGGTCGGGCTGGAAAACACGTTGCGCGTGATCGTGGTCGGATTGCCCGCCTCCACCCTATTGGGCATCGTCCTCGGTATCATGCTGCTGGCGCGTAACTTCCTGATCCGCAGCATCGCCCAGTTCGTGGTCGAAATCCTCCGCAATACCCCGCTATTAGTTCAATTATTCGCCATTTATTACATCGTCGTGCTATCCTTGCCGCCAGTGAAGGATTCAATCCAAATCCCGGATATGAATCCCCTGATTGTGCTTAACAATCGCGGGATTGTGTTGGCCGAGATGTTGGCAAGCCCACGCTTTATGCTGTTCGCGGTGATTGCCGCCATTGGAATCGCGGTGGCCGTCACGTTTTGGATTGAGGCTGGGCGCATCATTGAGCGTACCGGGCGCAACATCCCGCGCATCCGTGGCGCTATCGGAATCGCCGTCGGCGTCGCGTTATTCGGCTATATCCTCGCATCAGTTCCGCTCGCCCCGTCAACCATCACGATTGAGCAGGACGGCTCATCTATGGAAGTGGCGGTCAGCGATAGCCTAGCGCAGAATTTGTTGACGCCGGAACAGCGTGCCGAGGTCGCACGCACCCCGCTGATTGTGGTATCGCCACAAAAAGCTGGTCTGCGCTACGTCAACGGCAATCCGTATACCGCGACCTATCTCGCCCTGACCATCAGCCTGATTGTCTATACCGCCGCGTTCATCGCTGAGATTGTACGCGCCGGAATCATGGCCGTCGATAAAGGGCAAATCGAGGCGGCGCGGGCGCTCGGACTGAGTTTTGAGCGCACGCTCAGCCTGATTATTTTACCGCAAGCGTTGCGCGTGATTATCCCGCCGCTGGGCAATCAATATCTCAACCTCGCCAAAAACAGCAGCCTCGCCATCGCCATCTCGTTCTCGGACTTGTTTCAGGTCAGCAGCACGATCATCAACCAGACCGGACAGAGCGTCTCGATGTTTGCGATGGTCATGCTCACTTACTTGGCAATCAGCCTGAGCATCGCCTTCGTGATGAATATTGTGAACGGGCGCTTCCAACTCATCTCTCGTGATACGGTCATCCAGCTTCCGTGGTGGAAACGCCTCGGTGATTGGGTGACTCATAGCGTCCTCCGTCGTCCGCATGTTGAGAAGATGTCCTCATGACGCCCAATCCGCCCCAAAAAGCCATCATCTATACTAATGACGCGCCTCGCCGTCATGCACCGTTAGCCACGACGGGAATCCTCGGCTGGCTCCGCAGCAACCTATTCCCGACATGGTTCGACACGCTCTTAACGATTGTGTCTGCCTTTGCCATCATCGTCGGCTTAACCGGCCTGATTCAATGGACAATCAGCGGCGCGAATTGGTATTCCGTCACGCGCAACCTCTCTAACCTGATGATTGGTTCGCTGCAAGCCGACCCGATTGCAGTAGCACGGGTCAATATGATGACCTTGCTGTTGGCGTTCGGTATCGGGGTTAGTTTGCGGGCGTGGTCACGGGTCGGGTCACGCGGTTGGCTAGGCGTCGCTATCGCCGCCCTGCTACTCCTCATCGTCCCCATTGCAGTGACCCCTATCCCGTTGCCTGCGTCACTCGTCACCAGCGGAAGCATCTCCATCGTCTCCGGCTCTGTGACCGAAATCCCGCAGAACGCGATGAGTTTCATCGGCGCTCAAAGTGAGACCATCCGACTGCGCTTGGCGTCCAGCTTCACCCAAACCGACGCGGGATTGGCGGGCGTCACGGCCTTCACAGACCGCGCCGCAGACGCGCTCATCACCTCTGCCAGCGCCCGCTTGCAGGATCAGGGACGCATTGAGGAAGTCCAACGCCTCATCGAAAGCCCAACCACGCCAGCGCCAGACCGCGCCGTGCTTACGACTGAACTGGATGCGCTCCGCAGCACCAACGACCTCCCGATTGTCGATGTTTACGCCCTCAGTGGGCCAAATATGACGGTCAGAATTTTGGCGGAAGATGGTACAACCGTGCTGGCCGAGGCGGAATTAACGCAAGGCGGGGAGGAATTCACCTTCACCCTGCCAGAATCAAGTTGGTACATCCTCGAACGCACGGTTTTGGCCGAAAACGCTAATACCTTGCTGGAGATGCACGGGGTCTATCCAGTCTTGGAGCGCGGAATCACCCGCACACGCCTCGGTGAAGATGGCAATCCCATCATCGACTCGCGTAGCGGCCAGCCGCAAGTCGTCAGCATCACACAGCATATCCGCGTCACCGACGATTTCTTGGTCGAGACCGCCCAGCCCAAACAAAATGGGGTTGATGTCACGCGCTATCTGTTCGTCAACAATCAATATCGCGGCGTTCGCCCATTAGACCATTTCTTGGTGTTACACCTCGGCCCATTCTTTGAGAAAATGGGACGCGCCTTGCTACCCTGCTTGGCGCTGGTAGCGTTGGGCTATCTGGTGATGCACCTGCTCGATAAGCTATATCCGCCCGTCCCGCCCACGCCAAAATTGTCGCGGCGAATCGTGTTTTGGATGTGGGCGCTCATGCCCATCATCATCTACATCCTGATTGCCAGCACCGATGCGCGAGAATGGGGCGGCCTGTTCCTGACCTTCATCCTGACCGCTGTCGGCATCGTGGTTTCCTTCCCGATTGGCGTGCTACTGGCGTTGGGGCGGCGTGCAGAGGGATTGCCCGTCGTCAAGTATTTCTGTATCGGCGTGATTGAGTTGGTGCGCGGCGTCCCGTTGATTACCGTGCTATTCCTCGCGTCGCTGGCGCTACCGTTGGTCAACCCGGCCTTGAGCAACGTCCCCGGCGCAGTGCGTGCGATGGTCGCCATCACGATTTTCAGCGCGGCATATCTGGCGGAAAACGTGCGCGGCGGCTTACAGAGCATCCCGCCCGGTCAGACCGAGGCCGCCAAAGCGCTCGGCATGAACCCGCCTCAAGTCACCATGCTCATCACATTGCCACAAGCGCTGCGGGCGGTCATCCCGACGCTGGTCGGGCAATGTATCTCGCTGTTCAAGGACACCTCGCTGGTCGCGATTGTCGGCCTCGCTGACCTGACCCGCGTGGCAGATACCATCGTCGCACAAGCTGAGTACATCGGTTTGCGCCGCGAGACCTACCTGTTCATCGCGGCAGTCTACTTTATCTTTAGCTTCGTCATGGCCTATGTCAGTCGCAAGATTGAAGACAGCGGCAGCGGTGTGGCGCGGCAAGTTCAACTGTAATTTTTACGAGGATTTGAGATGAAAACCAACGAGACACAAGAACCCATCATCGTCTGCAACGGCGTGAACAAGTGGTATGGTGATTTCCACGTCTTGCGCGATGTCACTGTGAATATCGCCCCAAAAGAGGTGGTCGTGGTCATCGGGCCGTCAGGGTCGGGTAAATCGACCTTCATCCGCTGCATCAACCGGCTAGAGGAACATCAAGAGGGCGACATCATCGTTGATGGCATCCCGCTGGGCAATGACGTGCGAAATATCGCCGCCATCCGTCGCGAAATCGGGATGGTGTTCCAGCAGTTCAACCTATTCCCTCACCTCACTGTCTTGCAAAACATCACCCTCGCGCCGATGCAGGTGCGCCGTCAGAGTCGCGCTGAGGCCGAGCAGAAGGCTTATGAACTGTTGGAGCGCGTCCGCATCCCAGAACAGGCCAACAAATACCCCGGCCAACTCTCAGGCGGGCAGCAGCAGCGCGTCGCTATCGCCCGTGCGCTGGCGATGGAGCCGAAGATTATGCTATTCGATGAACCGACCTCCGCCCTCGACCCGGAAATGATTAAAGAGGTGCTGGAAGTCATGAAAGACCTCGCCGAAAGTGGCATGACGATGATTTGCGTCACCCACGAGATGGGGTTTGCTCAGGAAGTCGCAGACCGTATCCTGTTTTTCGATCAAGGCCGCATCGTCGAAGAAGGCAACCCAGAGACGTTCTTCAACCTCAGCATCGAACACCACGAGCGCACCAAAGCCTTCTTGGGGCAGATTTTGTAAACCCTAAAACGACAGATAGGGCAGAGAGGACGATGAATAAAGACATCAACTACTATATGTCTCTGCCTTATACGCTTGAAATCACGCCAGATAGCGGTGGATATGTGATTACAGTCCGCGAACTGGTGGGTTGTTTCACACAGGTAGATCGATGGGAAGATATTCCACACATCGTTGAAGACGCAATGCGTCTATGGCTTGAACTTGCGCTAGAACGCGGACGGCAAATCCCTGAGCCACAGCATCAACCCACTCGTTAGCGGACACACATTTGAGCGAATCGGCATCGCCCTCAATATGACCCGTTGAGGCGGACGATAAACCGGCGACCTAACAACACTCTAATGGCTTAAAACAGAACAGATGAGTTATAATTTATAGGTATTCTTAGCTTCTTAATCCAAAGGATTTGTTGACCATGACCGACCAAGCAGCCCCCGATGTCCTCTATAGCGGCATTGAATTTATCGCGGAAGCTTTCCATGAGATGCGCGGCAAAATCCTGTCATCGCTGACGGACTCCGACCTGAGTTTTGCCGTCGCTGGCAACCCGACCCTCGGTGAATTGCTGGCCGATTTCGCCTCGGTTGAAGACTCGTATGCGGAGTCGTTCACCAGTCTCAAGCAAGATTGGACAGCTTATAAGCCGGGTGCTGCGCTGTCCAGCGTGGCCGCCTATATCGCTGCCTTCGACGCCACATTTGGCAAACTCAAGTCCGCCCTATCCGGCTACACGATGGAGCAAGGCAAAACCGTCACGGTCAACCGAGGCGGTTGGGAGCCGACACTCGCCCAACAATTTGACACCTATGTCCAAGCCGTCCTCATCATCTTCGGCAAGCTGACCATTTACCTCAAGGCGATGGGCAAACCCCTCCCTGAGCGCTGGACGGAATGGGTTGGTTAAACACAAAGCGGACAAGGCCGGCCTTGTCCCTACCGTTCGCTAACGACTGATTCCAAATACCCCACCACCGCCCGTTTCAACTCGATGACCATATCGGCGTGGAATTCGGGCGGGGTGTGGGAAAATTTCTCCAATACCCCCCAAATCATCCCCATCGCAACATACGCACACACCATCTGACGCTGTGCCGTAAGCTGCGGTATCGCCTCCCCGATGATGCTGCATACCGAGACGTGGATATTGCCGAACACCCCCTCCACCGCATTTCGCAGCGCTACAGACACCCACTCGCTTTTGACGATGTGGTGAAAACCGGGATGCGTCTGCCCATAGACGACCAACCAATCAATCGCGCCTTCGACGCGGGCGCGCATACTCTCCCCTTGTGGAGATAAGACTACCCCGGCCAATTGCTGCATATCTTCGAGATATTGCTCGGCCAGCGCTTGTAATACCGCGTCTTTGTTGGGGAAATACTGATAAATCGACCCCACCGATGTCCCGGCGTGGCGGGCGATATCGCCGACATTCAGCGCGGCGTAGTTAATCGTATTGAGCAGTGCAGCCGTCGAATCGAGGATACGTTGCCGACGCTGCACGCTGCGGTCTTGTTGTGGCTCACGCCGCTTGTCATCTGAGAGGGTGGTCATCTGGGTCATGGAAGGGTTTGCTTTTGTTAGCGTTTAATAAAACCTAATAGACATTATAGCGCAAATCTTATAGCATAAATGAAGATGAATTCATATTCATATCAAAGGTAAAACACACCATGAACACCCCTAATCTGACCGGCAAAACCATCCTCGTCACTGGCGCAAACAGCGGAATCGGCCTCGCCACGGCCAAAAGTCTCGCCAAAATGGGCGCACAAGTCGTGATGCTCTGCCGCAGCCGCGAAAAGGGTGAAGCCGCCCGCGCTGAGGTTATCGAAGCCACCGAGAATAAAAGCGTCCACCTGATTTTGGCCGACCTGAGCATACAAGCGGAGGTGCGCCGCGCCGCCGACGAGTTTAAGGCCAAATTCAACCGACTTGACGTGTTAATCAACAACGCAGCCATCATCCCGGCCAAGCGTGAGGTGACGGCTGACGGAATCGAAACCCAATTCGCGGTCAATCACTTGTCGTATTTCTTGCTGACCAACCTACTGCTGGATGTCCTGAAGGCGTCCGCCCCGTCGCGGGTGGTCAATCTGAGTTCAAATTTACACGCAAGCGGGAAAGTAAACTTTGACGACCTGCAAAGCACAGGGAATTATAGCAGGATGGGTTGGGGGCAATACAGCAACACCAAGTTGATGAATCAACATTTCACGTTTGAGCTGGCACGCCGCCTTGAGGGGACGGGCGTCACAGTCAACAGCGTGCATCCGGGCGTGATTGGCACGAATCTCTCTCGGACAATGCCCAAATGGATGCACAGCGTCTATAAGGCCGTGATGCCTAAGCCGGAGGACGGCGCAAAGACCTCGATTTATGTCGCCACCGCGCCAGAATTGGTCAACGTGACCGGCCAATACTTTACGAACAGCAAACTCGCCAAAGCAGCCGACATCGCTCGTGACCCAGACACCGCCCGCCGCCTGTGGGACATCAGCGCACAGATGGTTAATTTAGGTGAGAATCAAGCGAGTTTCGCGTAAACGATTTGACGCTCACCGCACAGCGGGTTACACTCTGAACGCAAGTTAAGCGGTTATGAAAACAATCACCGCAACTTTTAATAGCGTACAGGAGTGTAACCCGCTATGCGTAAACTGCTCATATTTGTCCTATTGGCCTGCGTGTTGACCGTCACGGGTGTGATGGCACAAGACGAAGCCGAAAGCACCATCCCTGACCTCGGCGGCGCGACCATCACGGTTGCCGTCGAAAACGCCTATAAGCCGTTCAACTTCATCGCTGAAGACGGCACTACCGTCGGATGGGACTACGATGTCGTCAACTACATCTGCGCCGCCGTCCTCAATTGCGTGCCAGAGTACGTCGAAACCTCGTGGGACGGCATGATTCTGGCCGTCAGCAACGGCGAATTCGACATGGCCGCCGACGGCATCACCATCAAGGATGACCGTAAGGAATTGGTCGATTTCTCACGCGGGTACGTCTCGCTGGTTCAGCGCTTGATCGTTCGCACGGGTGAAGATCGCTTCACCAGCGCGGAAGATTTCGCGGCTGGTGAGTTCACCATCGGCGTACAGCCGGGGACGACCAACTTCTTCGTCGCCGAAGAATTGCTCGGTGAAGGTTCAACCCGTATCCTCGGTTTCGACACCTTCCCCATCGCCGTGCAAGCTCTGATCGCGGGCGATGTAGACGCCGTGGTGATGGACGACGTGGCCGGTCAAGGTTATGTCGGTGTACAGGCTGATAAAATCGCCTTGTTGGGTGAACCGCTCACCAGCGCCGAAGAACTCGGTTTCATCTTCCCCAAGGGGTCGGAATTGACAGCCGCGTTCGACGCCGCCCTCAACTACATGGAATCGGAGTACACCCTGCAATACTTCAACAATAAATGGTTCACCGGCACGGCACTGCCCGACCTCGCGGGTGATACGGTTAGCGTTGCAGTTGAGAACGCTTATGCACCGTTCAATTTCCTTGACGAAAACGGAACCGCCATCGGCTGGGACTATGACGCCGTAGGCGAAATCTGCTCGCGCCTGAACTGCGTGCCGGAGTACGTCGAAACCTCTTGGGATGGCATGATTCTGGCCGTCAGCAATGGCGAATTCGACATGGCCGCCGACGGCATCACCATCAACGCTGAACGCGAAGAATTGGTCGATTTCTCTGTGCCGTATGTCACGCTGGTACAGCGCCTATTGGTGCGTACTGGTGAAGACCGTTTCGCCACCCCTGAGGAATTCGCCGCCGGGGAATTCACCATCGGCGTGCAGCCGGGGACGACCAACTTCTTCACCGCCGAAGCATTGCTCGGTGAAGGGTCAGCGCGTATCCTCGCGTTCGACACCTTCCCCATTGCCGTCCAAGCGATGTTGGCCGGTGACATAGACGCCGTGGTGATGGACGATGTGGCCGGTCAAGGCTATGTCGGCGTCAACCCGGAATCGCTCCAGATGTTACCAGTCACTCTGACCAGTGCCGAAGCGCTGGGATTCATCTTCCCAAGCGGCTCGACCCTGACCGACGCCTTCAACCTTGCGCTGGCTGAGATGAAAATCGAAGGCACGCTCATGACCCTGAACAACAAGTGGTTCTCGGGCGAATAACCCACTCATCCTAAAATCAGCGGGGCGGCAATAGTGACCGCCCCGCGTATTATCTTTACTTTTGTCTACTTTTGCCGATAGGGTTCCCGTCCAATGATTCCTTCCTCCTCGCCCGCTAAATCAAAAGGGTTCAACGGCTGGCAGTTTTACAGAAATTTATTTAATGTGCCGTGGTGGGGAGTGATTTTAGTCTTGCTGGGGTTGGGGATTGGCAGCGCCATCGCCTCAAATCCAGATTACGCCAAAGCCTTCCAGCAATTGATGGCCGCCGTCCCACTGACAATTTTCATCGGCCTAACCAGCTATTTTTGTTCCATTATCATCGGCCTGATTATCGGCCTGATACGCTCTAACCCACCCAAACCGGCCACCACCGTCGCCGGCATCCCGTTTAGCATCGTGCGGACATTGGCCTATCACGTCGCCACGGTCTATGTCGAAATCATCCGTGGCCTGCCGATGGTCACGTTTTTATTATTGGCCGCCTTCGTCCTCATCCCTTATATCCGCACAGAAGTCCTCGCCCCCATCGGCGTGACGTTCCCCTTCCGTGGCACATCGGTAGAGGTCGGCATCATCGGCTTGGCGCTGGCGTATGGCGCGTTCATGAGCGAGACGTTTCGCGCCGGTATCCAGTCCATCGAAAAAGGCCAAGTCGAGGCCGCCCGCGCCCTCGGCTTGACCTTTTTCCAGTTAATGCGCCATATCGTGCTGCCGCAGGCTATCCGCCGCATCTTGCCGCCGCTGGGCAATGACCTAATTTCAATGCTCAAAGACTCCGCATTGGTCGGCGTCACGCTGGCACAGCGCGAAATCACGCAGACCGCTTCGGTGCTTGCCGGGTCAAACTTCAAATATCAGGCCTATCTCATCACCGCAGCCGTGATTTACCTATTCCTGACCATTTCGTTGTCGCTCATCGTCAAATGGATTGAAAGCCGCCTCAAGATGCACACCCGCTAAGGCGGCGTCAGATAGCGGGTATACAACGGCTCACGCGGGGAGTTATCCGAGCGCACCAGCCCATAGCCGTTGTGCATCGAATCCGCCCATGCGTACCACAGCGCACACGCGACTATGCCGCGATACGGGTTCAGGCAGATGTCGATGAATCCCTGTGCGAAATCTGCCGCAGCACTGGCGTATTGATCTTGCCCTTGCCGGTCAAGGATGCCCCATTCGGTAAACCACAATGGGGTATCTGATAACACGCCCGACCACTGCTCAATCGCGTTATTAATCGTCCCAAACACCGAAAAAGGTGATCCGGCTGGCCCAGTCATATAGGGATGAACAGCTATCCCGTCGGGGCGGATGCCGGACGGGAGCGCAGTCAACATCGCTGTCGCATACGTCACGCCTATGCCTGTCCCTGTGGCGTGGCCGCCAGTGATAATCTGCACTTTAGGGTCAGCGGCGCGGATGGCTTGATAGGCTTGCGCGAACATGGCTGCATACTTAGCGGCCGGGACTGCTACCGCTGACGGGCTACCAATCGGCGAATCTTGCTCATTCCAGATTTGATAGGCGTAAATCAAGTTACTACCCGCGAATCGCTGTGCAATCTGGCCGCAATACTGGGCAAATTGAGCCGTGAGCGTATTCCATTGGCTACTGGTCATCGCCTCCCAGTTATACCCGTGCCCCTCGCCATAGGTTTGATGTCCCAACACAAGGATGATTTTATTGCCGCTGGCGGCGTAGCGCTGCAACGTCGGCAGATAGCGATTATAGGTCGCGTTCAGGTCGGTATTGCCGTATGACCCATTGGACGGGTTATAGCTGACGTTATACAACAGGCGTATCCACCCCAACGAACTCAACGACGCGGCGGCGGGCGTCCCTAGCGGATGGTCAAGATCGAGGTTCATCCCGGCAATCGGCACACCAGCGATGCCCTCACGCGGGTCGCTCAGGCTGACGACTTTCAAATACCACGCAGCGGCATATAGCGTGGTCGTGCCGTCAAACGGGCTAACGACTTTTAGCCATTTATTTTGACTTCCCGCCGTCGTGAGCGCCTTAAAATCGGATTCCAGCGTTTTTAATAAGTCCCATTGATTGACGAATCCCGCCACGGGCGCATCGGTGTTCGGTTCTGTCCGCAAACGCAACCGATTAGTGATTGGGCGCAGGCGCAAGCCCGTGAGATTCAAATGTTTTTTGGGGTTGGAAATCCACGGTAGCGCGAAGCCACTCAAACCGTTCTGGGGAGTCTGAACCACCAATTTGACGCTTGAACCGGCGCTGTAGCCCAAAAGCGTCCCTACCGTCACAATATCATTGAGGGCGACTGAAATATTTCGCAGGTTGGCATACGTCACCCGTGTTTTTTGCCCGTCGGTATCATTAACCACCGTCACATACGCGCCAATATGCAACGAGTCAGCGGACGTAGCAATTTTTTGCACCTTCCCAGATGCGCCCGCTGTGACCCGTGCAGTACGGGTGGCGTATAGGTCAACGCCCATGTGAGGTTGTGCCGTGCTTGCTCCGGCAAATTTTTTGACGATACGGGCTGGCCGCGCATCGCACGGGTACTCAATCAATAATTGCATACGAGAGCCTCTCAACTAGATGAAATCAACGCCTGTACACGCTACACTAATCTCGAAACAAGTTTAACCCATCTCATCGTGGAGGATGCAAAGAATGATACAACTTCAATCGATCATCACATGTCCATCTTGCGGTGTCGCTCAAGAAGAAACGATGCCGACGGAAACTTGTCAATTCCTGTATGTGTGTCAGAACTGCGCCACAACCCTCCGTCCATTGAAGGGAGATTGCTGTGTTTTTTGCTCGTATGGAAGCGTAAAATGCCCGTCCATGCAGGCAGAAACACTTGCAGATTAACCAACACGCTGGCCGTCACCGTAGGGCAAACGCATCAAAATTTAGATGAGGGAAGAAAATGGTACAGAGTGGGGGACGCGCCGTTTCGCGTCCCATTCGTAGGGACGCCCAACGGGGTGTCCGCCGAAATCTGAGATTTATTTTCATTACTGTATTCCTAAATCTGTTGCGCTGGACACAAGGTGGCAGTAGACTGTGAATCGTCACTTTTTACACAAGGAGATAAACAATATGTTGCGTCGTGTTCTTGCTTTAGTTTTAGTCCTCGCGCTACTCGCCCCCGCTGTGATGGCGCAAGATGAAGAAGCCGCCCCTCAGATGGGCTTCTGGGAAGAATGTGAAACCCCCATGGGATTGCCCGAAGCCATCACCATCGGCGGAGTGTTCGCCCAAAGTGGTGCGGCCTCGGTCTATGGCATCTCGCAAAGCCAAGCCGTCGATTTGGCTTTGGCCGAAATTAACGAATCGGCTTATCTGGGCGAAGGCGTCACGCTTGAGATCATCTACGCGGATTCCGCCGGTGATAAGGAACAAGCCATCGGCGCGATGACCAAGCTGGTCGAAGAAGACGGCGTGGTCGCAGTGCTTGGGCCGACGCTCTCATCCGAGGCGTTCAGCGCCGACCCGATCGCCCAAGAAAACGGCGTACCGGTCATGGGCGTCAGCAACACCGCCGCAGGAATCACCGATATGGGCGATTTCGTCTTCCGTGATTCACTGCCGGAATCGGCGGTCATCCCCGGCACAATTGAACAAGCCACAGCAACCCTCGGCCTGACCCAAGTCGCTGTGCTATATGGCAACGACGACGATTTCACCGTCAGCGGATATGATGTATTCGTCGAGTCACTGGAAGCCAACGATGTCGAAATCCTCGCGGAAGCGACGTTTGCCAAAGGCGATGTGGACTTCAGCGCCCAACTGACCACCCTGCTCGGCACGAACCCCGAAGCGCTGGTCGTCTCAGCGCTGGCGGCGGAAGCCACTCAAATCATCGTACAGGCACGCCAAGCCGGGTACACCGGCCCAATCATCGGCGGCAACGGACTCAACAGCCCAGCCGTCCTGACCAATTCCGGCGAAGCCAGCGAAGGCGTGATCGTCGGCGCGGCATGGAATATCGCCAGCCCAGAAGCCTTGAGCGCGACCTTCACCGAAGCCTATAGCGCCGCGTATGAAGATGCCAAGCCTGACCAGTTTGCCGCGCAAGCCTATACCGGCGCGTGGTTGATGGCGACGGCCATCCGCTGTGGAGGCAGCGCCGAGTCGTTGGCAATCCGCGACGCGCTGGCGGAAATTGTGGACTTCCCAAGCCCGTTGGGGCTGTTCAGCTTTGATGAGAACCGCAACCCGGTTCACACTCCCGTCGTCCAGATTGCACAGGGCGGCGCGTTCGTCGTCTTGGGCGCTGAGGCGATGGAAGAATAATTTCACCGATAATCCGTAGGGGCGTCTCGGTGGGACGCCCTTACAACAACATCAATGTTTTTACTCATCACGCATCACTAGAGACTCATCACTGTTTTCAAATGGATACCTTCTTTCAACAACTCATCAATGCGCTCTCTTTGGGCGCGATATACGGCTTATTCGCCTTAGGCTATGCGCTGGTATTCAGCGTTTTGGGCGTCCTGAACCTCGCGCATAGCGCCGTCTTTATGACCGGCGCATTTTTTGGCCTCGTCTTGATCGACAAACTACACTTGCCATTGATTCTCGCCTTCCCGTTGGCGATGGTCGGGGCGGGCTTGGTCAGCGTCGCCTTAGAATTTATCGCGTTTCGCCCGTTACGGCGGCGCGGCGCACCGCGTATCTCACAATTGATTAGCAGTATCGGTGCGTCGATTTTATTGGTCAGCATCACACAATTGCTGTTCCAAAATCTCTATGGCGCGACGGATGCCTACTTCCCACGCGGACTCGTCCCCGATGACCCCATCCTCATCGCTGGGCTGCGAATCGTCCCCATCCGCGCCGTGATTCTGGCCGTCGCACTGGCAATGATGGTGATTCTGCAAGCCGTCGTCAGCCGGACACAAATCGGCCAACAGATGCGTGCCGTTGCGTTCAATCAACGGGTGGCGGCGCTCTTGGGGATTAACGTCGGCGGCGTGTTTGTGACAACTTTTTTCATTGCCGGGGCATTGGGCGGCGCAGCCGGAATGCTCTACGGGCTGGTTTTTTTGAACGTCAGCCCGTTCATCGGGTCGGATGTCGCGCTGGTCGGGTTGACCGCGATTGTATTGGGCGGATTGGGCAGCATCAACGGCGCGGTCTTAGGCGGGATTCTGGTGGCGGCGCTGCAAACATTCAGCACAGCCATAGGCGGCAGTAGCTACCGTAATATCGTCGTCTTTGGGATTTTGTTCCTGCTATTATTGGTCAGACCTCAAGGCTTGCTCGGTCAAACCGAAAGCACAAGGGCATAAAAAACAGTGATGAGTCCTAAGTAGGGACGCCCTTCTGGGCGTCCGCCTGTTCCGAAAACGGACGGCAAGAATACCGTCCCTACACCACTTGTTCTGAACATGCGCCTAAAGAAATGCTAATATGGATTCAATTATCGAATTTGTGATTTCCCTGCTAAAACCTCTCGGCGTGACCGAGCCGGTCTTTCAGTTTATGTTGGTCAGCGCAATATTGGGCTTGAGCATCTATCTCACGCTGTATACCGGCATGTTCTCGCTGGCGAACGCCGGATTTATGGCGATTGGCGCATATTTCGGCGTCGCAGCGACTCAATTTTGGGGTTGGCCGTTGTGGGCGGGTTTAATCGTTGGGATGTTGGCCGCCGCACTCATCGCCATCCCGATTGGTCTACCCGTGTTGCGCCTGAAAGACATCTACCTCGCTATCGCAACCATCGGATTTGGTGAGGTCGTCAATGTCGTCATCCTAAATTTTGATGATGTCGTCGCGGCCATTATGACCGCCCTGCAAGGGGAGCGCGTCCGCTTTCGCCTGATCGAAGGCGCACGCGGCATCAAGAACATCCCGCGTTTAACCGAGACGCAATATCTGATATTTTTCCTGATTGCCGTCGGATTCCTCATCACGCGGCTGCATCGCTCGCGTTTTGGTCGTTCGATGGCCGCCATCCGCGAGGACGAACGCGCCGCCGCCAATATGGGAATCAACGTCACGTATGTCAAAAATATCGTATTCATCCTGAGCGCAATGCTGGCCGCCGCCGCCGGAGTATTCAGCGCCCACCTGACGCGCATCATCACCCCAGACGCTTACGGCTTTGACCGCGCCGTAGACATCCTCTCATTCGCTGTTTTGGGCGGCACATCGACATGGCTCGGCCCTATCGTTGGCGGCATGACCCTCACCGCCCTGCCGGAAACGCTCCGCGCCGTCAATCAATACCGGGGCGTCTTTACTGGCGCAGTATTGCTGGCCGTGATTCTGTTCCTCCCCGGCGGATTGGTAGACCCGGCAGGCGCCCGCAATACCCTACGGCGCATCCGATCCCATTTCCGCCGCGCCACAGACTCTACGCGGACGCCCTGATATGCTCGAACTCTCTCACGTCACACGGCAATTTGGCGGCCTGACCGCCCTCAACGATGTCAGTCTGAGCGTCCCAACCGGACGGGTTGTCGGACTCATCGGCCCTAATGGGGCGGGCAAGACCACGCTCATCAATCAGATTAGCGGGCTTGACCATCCGACCAGCGGCGGAATCAGCTTCGCAGGCCAGCCGATTCACCGTGCGTCGCCGCATCTCATCGCCCGCATGGGCATCGCCCGCACCTACCAGAATATCCGACTGTTCGGCCAAATGAGCGCCTTGCAAAATTTGCTGATTGGTCAGCATATACAGGGGCGCGGCAGCCTGTTGGGGGCGATATTGTTTAGCGCGGCCTATCGCGCCGAGGAAAAACGTTTAGACCTCCGCGCCCGTGAGTTGCTAGACCGATTCGACCTCAGCCACGCCACAGACTCCCCCGCCGCCAGTTTGCCGTATGGCGACCAGCGACGGCTTGAACTCGCCCGCGCTATCGCTACGCAGCCGCGCCTACTGTTGTTGGATGAGCCGACAGCCGGCATGAATCCCAACGAGACGCACGCGCTCGGCGAACACGTCCTCGCCTTGCGCGATGAAGGGCTGACCGTGCTGGTGATAGAACACGACATGACTTTTATCCATCAGGTTTGTGATGAGATTTATGTGCTGAATTTCGGGCAAATCATCGCGCACGGCACGCCGGACGACATCAAAAACAACCCACAGGTGATTGAAGCCTATTTAGGCCAAGAGGACTCCAACGATGGCGCTGCTTGAAGTCCATAACCTTTGCACATCCTACGGTGCGATTAAGGCCCTACGCGGGGTATCGCTTCAACTGGAGGCGGGACAGGTCGTGACCCTGATTGGCGCGAACGGTGCAGGCAAATCGACGGCGCTCAACACCTTATCTGGCTTGCTGCGCCCCACCGAAGGGCGAGTCGTATTTAAGGGGCGCGACATCACCGGCCACCGCCCCGATAAAATCGCCGCCTTTGGCCTCGTCCAAGTCCCAGAAGGGCGTCAGGTCATCGCCAATATGAGCGTGTCAGAAAACCTGACCGTTGGCTCTCATCTGCGGCGAGATGGTCGCGCCGCGCAGGAGTTAGAGCGCATTTACGGGTTATTCCCGCGCCTAAAAGAGCGTATGACCCAGAAGGCCGGACTCCTTAGCGGGGGTGAACAGCAAATGCTGGCATTGGGTCGCGCCCTGATGATGCAGCCGGACTTACTGATGCTGGATGAGCCGTCGATGGGGCTTGCGCCGTTGCTGGTACAAGAGGTTTTCCGCATCATCGCAGAAATTAAGGCCACCGGAATCCCAATTCTGTTGGTCGAGCAGAACGCCCGCCAAGCCCTAGCCCTAGCCGATTTCGCTTATGTGATCGAACGCGGCGAGATTGTGCAATCCGGCCCCGCCGCCACCCTCCGCCGTGACCCCGCCATCATCAGCGCGTATTTAGGGTAAAAAATGCCAAAATTCCGCACCAATGTAGCTTTTGGTGAACCAACACCTAAATCATATTTTGAGGGTATGTCTTGGATTCGCGCTAATCGTCGCCAATTGGTTGAACAATACGGCGATTGTTATATCGTCGTGTACAATGAAAAAGTCTTAGCGACAGGCCAAACCTATCAAGAAGCGATGTCAAACGCCGAAAATGATGCACCTATCGAATTAGAGGGCGTCGCTATCGCATACGATTACCGATGGATCTATACTATAGAGTCAAGTCATAAATGACTCTGTATTGGTAGCTAATTCTAAGCCACTCCATCAATATGGTGCAACTTATGGAGAACTGAAACAAAAACGGCATGATTACAACCAGCGTTTATGTCATCTCAAATAGCGGGCGGGCAAGCCTCGCCCCTACGAAAATTCCCAATGATGTGCATTATGCTAGTTC
>DAOTTP010000270.1:0-10128 GCA_034437835.1 Anaerolineae bacterium
GAATCACACAGCCAGCCGTCAGGGTCACTGGCTTGACGGGCGGCGTCGCAACGTGCTTCATAAGCGGGGATGTCTAACTTTGCGCCCGCGGTCGCAAGCGCGGTGTAGCCGCCATGCGAGAAACCCATCACCGCCACCGTTTGGGCATCAATCAGCCCGTCTAATGTGCCGCCCGCACCAATTTGCTCATCAACATAGGCGAAGACCGAGGCGATTTCTTGCGGACGGGTAAATGTGCCACGCCAAAACATGCTCGAGGCCGGATCAAAGTTCACCAACTTTTCATCGTGTTCTGGCGCAATTACGACGAACCCGTGCGACGCCAGATGTTCGGCCAGCCACGCAAAGTTTGTGCGACCCATCGAAAAGCCCGTCGATAACACGACCAACGGATAGGGTGCGGCTGACAAGTCATAGGCCGCCTCGCTGATGGCTTGACCTGTCACGGTGGCGACACCGGGCAACCCAATCATCTTAATTTCATAAGGATAAATCACGGTTTCTTCGGCGTTGTCCGCGTTCAAGGCCGGATACCACACCGTGATGCCCAACGACATTTCACCGTCAATCGCCAAGTCGCGTGTGCCGACGGGGTATGCGCCGCGCACCGCATAGGTCGGCGCATCAGGGCGTAAACCGGTAGGGATAACCGCCTCGCCTTCTTGTGCGGTAACGCCCAGCGGCGCTAAAATCACTAATAAGACGATTACGAGAAACCATTGCTTCATAGCTGACATGTACTTACTCCTTTTCCAATACGTATCCATACCATATTGGAAGGAAGGTACTATTGAGTAGCTACTAAAGTAGGGTTCAGAGGTATTGTTACGGAGATGTTTACAACAAACCCAACTCACGGGCGCGGGCGATGGCCTCGGTGCGCCGTTGAACCTGTAGCTTGCCAAAGATTTTTTGGTTATGGCCTTTGACCGTACTCAACGCGAGGAAAAGCCGCTGACTGATGTCCTCATTGGACATCCCCTCTGCAATCAGATGTAGGATTTCTAATTCGCGTTGGCTCAATGGCTCAATCAGGGATTGGGCGGGCAAGAAACCGGTCTTATGAGTCGCGTCCGCCTGTTTCTGTCTCAACACGGCGAGGAATGCCATACAAGCATCCGCCCGATCCGTATTATCCAATTGTCTCGCCAGATGTAGCGCGAGTTCTCCATGCCGTTGCGCGGCGTCTAAATCGCCCCATCCAGCATGGATTCGCGCCAAACCCAAATGCGCCTCGCAGACGGCGGATTGTGGGGGGTCTCCGGCCAACTGCACGGCACGCTGATAACTCTGGACGGCCAAATCAAGCTGATTTTCTTCTTCCTGAATATTGCCCAGCCCGATATTCGCCATCAAGTTGATGATGCGATGCCCAATCTTCTGGCTGATGGCGATGGCTTCGGTATAGGCTTGTCTGGCCGCGACGCGATCTCCTTGAAGATAATAGGCATAGCCTAGCGTCCAAGTCGTGGCGGTGCGGATAGGCAGGTTGTTGGGGTGCAGATATTCCAATGCCCGAAGCGACTGGCTCATGATGGTGTCAAGGTCGTGCTGAGTAACGGCCAGAGTCGCCCGTATCAAGGCGATATGGCCGATCAGGTCTCGCACTTCAGGGGTCAATTCAACCCCTTGTAAGGCGGCCTCGGCTGCTTTTAATTTCGGTTCGATACCGATTAGTTGACTGGCAAACAACAGCGTCGAGGCGTAAATCACCCACAAGCCCGGACGGGCATCCAACTCGGCCTTCGGGAGCGAGTCAAGCCAGTGTAATACAGGCATGACCACCCCGCGAAACGGTAGCGGCATCCCCTTCCCTTTAACAAGGCGGGCGGCATGGTCAATATCCCGTGAGGCAACCGCGTGATGAAACGCCTCGGCATCAAGGCCATTGGCTTCATACCATAGGCTAGCACGCATGTGTAATTCAACCACACCACTTTCATCCGCCGGAGATGAGGCGATGTGATGCTGTAACCGCTGGCGCAGCAACTCGGCAAACAGGTGGTGATAACGATACCAGCGCCGCTCATCGTCTAGCGGGATGATGAATAAGTTAGCGCGTTCGAGATATGCCAGCGTTTCTTGCCCAGAGGCGGTGGGATTGGTCAGCACGGCATCGCACAACGAGCCACACATCCGGTCTAAGATAGCGGTGCGTAGCAGGAAGGTCTGGACGTTTTCCGGCTGACGGTGCAACACTTCTTCAAGCAGATAATCCAGCACAAAATGATGGTTGCCGGTGAAAGATTTGATGAAACGGGGGGCGTCTTGATGTCCTTGTAAGGAAATCGCGGCCAATTGCAATCCAGCAATCCAGCCCTCAGTACGGGTTTCCAACGCAGCGATATCTTCCGTCGAAAGGTCTAAACCCATGCCCTGATTGAGAAATCCGGCGGCCTCGGACGGGGTAAAGCGCAAATCCGCGACGCGTAGTTCGGTCAATTGACCACGAGCGCGTAACTTTGCCAACGGAAGTTGCGGGTCTTCACGGGTGGCGATGACCAAGTGCATCTGCGGCGGCAAATGCTCAATCAAAAAGGTCAACGCCGCGTCAATTGGTTTAGCGTCAATGACGTGGTAATCGTCAAGGGCGAGCGCAAAATCATCCGAAATAGTCATGATTTCATTGAGCAATGCCGTCAGAATCGCCTCGATAGGCGGTTGCTGGGGGGATTGCAACGCCGCGATGACCCCTGAACCAATATTCGGGACAATCGTCTGTAAGGCTGCAACCAGATAGGTTAGGAAACGGGCGGGGTCGTTATCGGCCTCATCCAACGAGAGCCAAGCGACTGGCCGCTCACATCCCATGACCCATTCGCTCACCAGCGTGGTTTTACCAAAACCAGCGGGCGCAGAGATGAGGGTCAATTTGCGGTGCAACCCATCGTTAAGACGTTCAATCAGGCGCAGGCGCGAGACAACTTTAGGCCGAGGCCGTGGGATATACAGTTTGGTGGCTAAAATTGATGTAGACATAGGGGGTGATAGAAGCCACTACTTTCTGCCGTCAACAACAGCGATTTATGCGTTATCTGGAACTACGATGATGGCAAGATTGCCTTTTTTCTGACCCGTATCAACATACCGATGCGCCTCGGCGGTCTCTTCCAAAGGATAGCGCCGGTCAATCACAGATTTGACGTGTCCGGCCTCAATCAAGGTCTTGAGCGCATTAAGCTCCTCAGTCGATTGCATGGCCGCCCCTATGATGACTTTTTTGCTGCCGGTCATCGAAGTCCACAAGGCGCGAAATACCTTTGTGATTGAAAAATTCCCCAGAAGATAGCGCCCGTTCGGCTTGAGCGACTTTAGACTGCCTGAAAAGGGACTTTTTCCCGGCACATCAAAAATAACGTCATAGAGTTCACCGTTTTGAGTAAAATCTTCTTTGGTGTAATCAATGACCTTATCCGCGCCAATCCAACGCATCATCTCTAATTTCGATGTGCTGTCCACGGCGGTCACTTCAGCGCCAAAGTGTTTGGCGATCTGGATGGCAAATGAGCCTATACTCCCGCCCGCGCCATTAATCAGAATTTTTTGACCTTTTTGAAGCGCTGCTTTTCTCATGAAATGCAACGCTTCTAGCCCGCCCGTGGTCGTGGTCGCAGCCTCTGCATAGGTCATATTGGCGGGTTTTGTCACCAAAGTTTCCTTGCTTGACACGCAAATATATTCGGCATACGAACCAAAATTTAACCCCGCCCCACCAAACACCGCATCGCCTATTTTGAATTGCATGACATCTTTGCCGATTGCCTCAACTTCACCAGCAAATTCTTGGCCGAGTATCGTATTGGCTTTGGGTTTTGTGAACCCGATGAACAGGCGCATCGGGAGCGCAATCCAAAACGCGAACGTTAGCCCCCGGATTTCACAATCCCCAGCCGTGACCGATGTCGCGTGAATCTTAATCAGGACTTGATTATCCTTGGGGGTCGGTTTGGCGACCTCTTGAAGTTGAAGACCGTCCGGCGAACCATAGCTTGTAAACACAATTGCTTTCACTAAAGTTCTCCAAAGGGATATGTAATACGCTATACGTTACTGAATAATAGAAGGTTTCACCCAATATATCAAAAAGTCCTGAGACGGGCTTTCCCCATCTCAGGACTTTGGCGGACAGCATGTATGCCGTCCCTACAATGATGGTGTGAGATTAAGGGACGCGGTGGCAGGCGACCCAGTGACCCGGCGACACCTCGGTCAATACGGGATCGGGTTCACGGAAGCACGCATCCATACGGACTGGGCAACGCGTGTTGAAGTTACAGCCTTTGGGCGGGTTGGCGGGGCTGGGTAAGTCACCCGTAATCAGGATGCGCTGGCGATCTTCTTCCACCGACGGGTCGGGGACAGGGACGGCGGACAACAGCGCTTGCGTATAGGGGTGCAGCGGGTTGTCATACAGTTCGTCCGTCGCAGCCAACTCAACAATTTTGCCGAGGTACATCACCGCCACGCGGTCACAGATGTGACGCACCATCGACAAGTCATGGGCGATGAACAGATAGGTCAGGCCAAGTTCTTGCTGGAGGTCTTCCAACAGGTTGACGACCTGCGCCTGAATCGACACGTCTAGCGCCGAAATCGGTTCGTCGCACACGATGAATTTGGGATTGAGCGCCAGAGCGCGAGCGATACCGATGCGCTGACGCTGACCGCCGCTAAACTCGTGCGGGTAGCGGTTGATGTAAAAGGGGTTGAGGCCGACCTTCTCCAACAGGTTTTCCACGTACTCGCGCAGTTCTTTACCGCGCAAGATGTTGTGGATACGCAGCGGTTCGCTGACGATGTTGCCGACAGTCATACGCGGATTCAGCGAGGCAAATGGGTCTTGGAAGATAATCTGCATCTCGCGGCGCATGGCGCGCAATTCCTCACCCTTCATGGTGGTCAGTTCTTTGCCCTCGAACTGAACCGACCCGGCTGTCGGGCGATAGAGTTGGAGGATGGTGCGCCCAGTCGTGCTTTTGCCGCAACCGGACTCGCCCACGAGGCCGAGTGTTTCACCTCGGTAAACATCGAACGACACATCGTCTACGGCACGCACCGCGCCGACTTGGCGCTGAAAGACGATACCGGAGCTAATCGGGAAGTGTTTCTTCAAGCCGCTAACACTGAGGATGACCTCTTTGCTAACCTCTTTTTTATCATGCATCAGAGGGGCAGGTGCTGACATCATTAACGCTTCCCTTCAAGCTGCTGCTGTTTGCGAATTTCGCGGAGATCATACCACGCCGCCACCATGTGGCCTTCTACGCCGCCTTCGGCTTGCCGGAGGGGCGGGGTTTCCGTCCAGCACCGTTCAGTGCGGTACGGGTTACGCGGCGCAAACGAGTCGCCGACGGGTTCGACGCGCATATCCGGGGGTGAGCCTTCGATTTGAGTCAGGCGTTGGCGCTTCTGCGCCGCATCTAACCGGGGGAGTGAATTCAGCAGACCGAGGGTATAGGCGTTGCGCGGATCGCGGAAAACCGGCTTAATCGGGCCGCGCTCAACGGTGCGCCCGCCGTACATCACCTGAATGGTATCAGCCATACCAGCCACGACGCCGAGGTCGTGGGTAATCCAAATCATCGCCATCTTCAATTCTTTTTGAAGCTGCTTAACCAACTCAATAATTTGCGCTTGGATAGTCACATCCAGTGCGGTGGTCGGCTCGTCGGCGATGAGGAGTTTGGGGTTACAGCTAAGTGCCATCGCAATCATAATGCGTTGGCGCATACCGCCTGAGAATTGGTGTGGATAATTGTGAAGACGTTTGCGGGCGTCCGGGATACCGACCATATCAATCAACTCGGTGGCGCGGTTATCAGCCTGCGTATTGTTCATGCCGAGATGTAGCTTCAAGGCCTCAGTAATCTGCGTCCCAACCGTCAGCACTGGGTTCAGCGAGGTCATCGGGTCTTGGAAAATCATGGCGATTTCCGCGCCGCGCACGAGGCGCATCTCTTCTTTATTCAATTTCAGCAGGTCACGCCCCTGAAACCAAACCTCTCCATTTGTAACCTTGCCCGGCGGCATGGGGATTAGCCCCATGATTGAGAGCGCATGTACGCTCTTACCGCTGCCGGACTCACCCACCACGCCCAGAGTCTCGCCCTCATTTAATGTGTAACTCACATCATTGACGGCGTAAATAGTACCCTCTTGGGTGTAGAAGCGAGTGACGAGGTTTTTTACCTCCATTAACACGCCCACAATCCACCTCCTGAAAATTGAACTTTATTGCGCTTATCTTTTGCCTTATTGCCGTGCAACCGCCAGCCTGCGGCTAATGACGCTTGAGTCTGCAAAACTGACAGCAAGATGTCAAGCCAGCTTATCACCCGAAATCTTGTCATGAGTCAGCGCGTCTAAGATTGTAGCTTCTCGCAAGGTTCATCACAAGTTTTAACTGTGCTTAACCTTCGCTTGATATGCTTTGTATGGTTTAACCCTAACGCAGACCTAAAACAAGGAGACTCTCATCACTATGCCTATAGACTTCACCCCCGTGAAAAACCGCGAAGTCAAAATGATGGATTGGGCATCGCAGTTCTCACTGGCTGACATCCGCGATGCCGCCAATGCCAGCATCGACTTCATGCTAGACATCCTCAACGGATTAACCGACGCCGATGTGACATTCATCCCGTTTGACCCCGAAGCCAGCGACCCCATCGCGCTCCCTGAGTTACAAAACATCGGCTGGGGCGTCGGGCATCTCATCTTGCACGTCACCGCCAGCACCGAAGAATACGCCGCCACCGCTTCAGTGGTCGCACGCGGCATCAATTTCCCGCGTGAGCCGCGCCTCCGCATTGAGGCCGATTGGCAGACCGCCGCCCGGACGGTAGACGAGTGCCGCCAGCGCATCCTCGAATCGGCACGGATGCGGAACGCCTTCCTCGACAGCTTCCCCGACCAGCCCAGCACCACCGCCCGCTGGGAACGCAGCGAGAAATTCATCGAAATCTTTGGGGAGATGGACGCTAAAGGCGCGTTCATGATGGGTCTGAACCACGAATACGGTCATCACGCCCAATTCCTCGACGCCAAAGCCCAAGCCATAGCAGGCCGCCAACCGGCCTAACCCCACCTATCCAATCCCTCCCACTGTTAAAAGGGCGCAGCATACTGCGCCCTTTTTTGCGCCCTATATCAAGGAAGCGTCAAAATTCTTGATAGTTTCTTGATGCCCCAAAAACAGGGGTTCAGAGGTATCCTTTACGCCGTGAGGCTTGCCAAATCTCGATAGGCGGGTATATAGTCAGATGCTGATAAAATTCTTACGTTCGTCTCCCCTCAATACAGAAAATTCGGCCTAGATGCCTTGATTTTTCCCTGATGCGTCACCCCATTTTTCACATCCCGACGCAAGCTGTCTATTGACACAGGAATTACCGCTCACATGGATCGTCAATTCAATATCCGCCGCACCCTCATCGGAGAGCCGTTACCGACCAATGAGGCCTCACATCAGCGCCTCAGCAAGCTCAAAGCGTTAGCAGTTTTCAGTTCCGATGCGCTATCGTCCAGCGCCTACGCGACGGAAGCAATCTTGCTTGTGTTGGTGGCGGCGGGGACGGGGGCGCTGGCGATTAGTTGGCCGATTGCTCTGGCGATTACCGCGCTACTGCTCATCGTCTCCTTCTCCTATTTCCAAACCATCCACGCCTATCCCAACGGCGGCGGCGCATACATCGTCAGCAAGGAAAACCTCGGCAATAACCCCGGCCTGATTGCCGCTGCCTCGCTGCTTATCGACTATATCTTGACCGTGGCCGTCTCGGTTTCAGCCGGTGTCGCGGCGCTGACCTCGGCCTTCCCCGCCTTAGCGGATCAACGTGTGCCGCTGGCACTGGTGATTGTCGCATTTATCACGCTGGTCAACCTACGAGGCGTGAAGGAATCCGGGACGTTTTTCAGCATCCCGACGTATGCCTTCATCGTCGGCATATTTATCATGATCGTTTGGGGTCTTATCCGCATCGCAACCGGCAACGTCCCCGCCCCACATGAAGGGCAAATCGTCACCGATGGCCTGATCCAAGCCACCGAAAGCCTGACACTCTTCATCATCTTGCGCGCTTTCAGCGCCGGATGTACCGCGCTGACCGGCGTTGAGGCCATCAGCAACGGTATCCCGGCCTTCAAAGCGCCGGAGAGCAAAAACGCCGGACAGACCTTGATCGCGATGGTCGCTATCCTCGGTATGCTGTTCATCGGCATCACATTTTTGGCGAACCATTTCCCGATTGAAGTGGGCGGTCACGGCGGCAAGACCGTGCTGTCACAAATCAACGCAGAGGTGTTCGGCGAAAACACTGTGATGTACTACTATCTGCAATTTGCGACGCTGTTCATTTTGTCGCTGGCGGCCAATACCGCCTTTGCAGACTTCCCGCGCCTCGCCTCACTGATCGCCAAAGACCGCTATCTGCCCCGCCAATTGACCAACTACGGAGACCGATTGGTCTATTCCAACGGGATTATCCTCTTGGCGGTGTCGGCGTGCGTGCTGATTGCGCTGTTCAACGCCCGCGAACACAACCTGCTACCGCTATATGCCGTCGGTGTATTCATCAGCTTCACCTTATCGCAAAGCGGCATGGTCATCCACTGGTTGAAAGAGCGTAAGTTTGAGGGATTCAAAGCCACCAATAGCTGGCGCTTTAAGCTAGGCATGAACGCCTTCGGCGCATTCCTGACCCTTACCGTCGGCTTGGTGTTGATGGTCACCAAGTTCACCGAAGGCGCATGGCTCGTGATTGTCGCCATCCCTATCCTAATTTGGATGATGGCTAAAATCCACAATCATTACAAAGAAGTCGCTCATTCGCTGTCGCTAGATGGGCTAGTCCCGACTGTGCCGCGCACCTCCCGCCTGACAGACCGCAACCATGCCCCGCTGGTTGTGATGATGAACAGCCTAAACCGTTCCTCGCTCCAAGCATTGGACTACGCGCTGCAAATGTCTGATAACGTCCGGGCGCTGGCGATTGCCGTCGAGCCGGAACAGGTCGAAGTCCTGCGTAAGCGTTGGTCAGGCTGGCTGTTGGACAGCATCCCGCTGGACATCATCGAATCGCCGTTCCGTAACATCAGTGAGCCGCTGATTGAATATCTGCATAACCGTGACGAATCAGACCCAGCTAAACTGCCGACCATCGTGGTCGTCCCAGAATTCGTGGTCACTGATTGGTGGGCGAAGTTCCTACACAATGGCACGACCAGCATCATCCGCGCCGCCTTATATCAAGACCAAATCGCGCGCGGTCATGGCCGCCCCGTGGTATTCGTCCCTTACCGCATCGGCGATACGCTCTACCAGCCAGATGTGATTGGCCGCGTTGAAGGTCAGCCCAGCGCCGACTAAATCAACTTAACGGCGAGTCCTGAGATGGTTCTATTTCAGGACTCACGACTTATGGCTCAGGACTCAAATTTCTGGCCGGTCATCGCCTCAACAAGGCGCATCAGTTGAATGGGGTCAGGCGAGCTTTCTTCCCATAATACAGCGGGGTCAAGCGCAAAATCGGACAATACTCCGCTGGTGAATTTAGCGTCTGTCGTCGGACGGGTGCTATATTCCTCCGCGCCCCATTCGAGGATGTCTACGCGCTTCCACGCCGGGTCAATAATCCAATATTCACGGATACCGGCCTTGTGATACTCTGTGATTTTATTCCGATAATCCCGCAGCCGACTCTCTGGTGAGACAACCTCAATGGCGATATCAGGCGCACCGTCGATATAATTTTCGGTCAAACGTTCGGCGGTCTCACCAACCATAATCAGCAAGTCAGGTTCACGGGCGGGGATGCCGGTGATTTTGATGGGGTATGGCGCGAATACCACTCGCACCTCTGGATGTGCCTTCTTGTAGAACAAGAATAATCCGATTAAGAACTCAACAACTCGAATATGCGTCAGCCCAACGCCCATGATTTCCTCCACCGTGCCGTCAGGATGCCACTCGGCATGACGACCCTCGTACAGCACGAGGAATTCCTCAAACGTGATGTGGTCTACCTGTTCCCGTGCGACCATTCCAAACCCTCCGTAAACGACAATGATGAAGTGTTTTCATGGGCGGGCGCGCAAGCGCTGCCCCTACACAACATCCGACAACGCGGT
>DAOTTP010000271.1:0-9359 GCA_034437835.1 Anaerolineae bacterium
CGACCCATGGGTCGCCCATGCTTTTACGATTAGCGCCGATTTTTGCGCGGTTCTTCTTGGTCGGCCAACAGCGCATCCAACGACGATAATTCGCCATCACCGCCGCCGTCGATACGCTCAATCAGACGGTTTTTCACGCGCTGACGGAGTTCCGCGAGGTCATCCTCATCCAAGAGCGCCAGCATATCAGGGCTGAGGCCGCCCGCTTGCTCGTTTTTGCGCTTGCCGCCCTGATTCGATTTATCACTATTATTATTGCCCTGATTCGACGATTCACGCCTCGAAACACCCTCTTCTTTGCTGTTGAGGATGGTGCCAGTCGCGGCCAGCGCCAGTCCGAACAAAACGGCCATCATAATCAAGTTGAAAAAACCAGCGGGCGCGAAAAACAATTGAACTATGCTGATGACGCCTGCTATGCCCCAGATGATGAGGACAGTCAGAAATTTGAAAAACGGTGGCAGTTGTTGCATCGGTGGATAATCCTTTTAATGAGGTAGATATAGAATCGCGCTCTAAAATCAGGTTTGGACTCGTAGGGGCGCACCCATGCTTTTACGATTATCGCCGGTTTTTACGGGGCGGGGTATCTTGGTCGGCCAACAGCGCGTCTAGCGATGACAGTTCGCCATCACCGCCGCCGTCGATGCGCTCAATCAGACGGTTTTTCACGCGCTGACGGCGTTCCGTGAGGTCATCCTCATCCAAGAGCGCCAACATATCAGGGCTGAGGCCGCCCGCTTGGTCATTTTTGCGCTTGCTGATGCTTGACCTGTCACTGTCCTTGTTGACCTCAATCATCGGATGACTCTTGGAGTTGTCCCCGTCGCGGAGGATACTGCTGGTCACACCGCCTGCGATTCCGAACAAGGCCAGCGTGAAAAACCAGATGAAGTTGTCCCCGCTATTTAAGACCAGTTGAAGGATGGTGATGGCGCCCACCACGCCCCAGATGACGGCAACGGCGAGAAACTTTAAAGATGGCGGCATCTGCGTATTCATCGACGAAATCCTCTAGGTGATGAGAGACAAGGGGGGAGTGCGTTATTTGTGTTGGCGCGGTTGCTCTTGAGCGGCCAACAGCGCGTCTAGCGATGACAGTTCGCCATCACCGCCGCCGTCGATGCGCTCAATCAGACGGTCTTTCACGCGCTGGCGCAGTTCCGCGAGGTCATCCTCATCCAATAACGCTAATATATCTGGGCTGAGGCTGTCTGATTGATCATTTTTGCGCTTGCCAGTTGATTGATGGCTACGGGTGTTGTTCTCGTGTTTCTTGGTCAGCATGAACACGACAAGAACAACAGCGGCAATGGCAAAGTACCAGATGAAGTTTGCCGGGGTTCTTACAACCAATTGAATGATGGCCGCAACGACAACCAGTTTGATGAATGACGACATAATGGGGCGCTCCTTTGGACTAAGCGAGGGCGATTTGGCGCGTTATTTGCGTTTGCGTTGGTCGGTCAATAGCGCGTCCAGTGACGACAACTCACCATCCTCACCGGAGAGAATCCGCTCGCGCAACCGGTCTTTGACCTCTTGACGCAGGTCTTCGAGGTCGTCTGGCGTCAGCAGGCTCAACGGGTCGAGGCCGCCGGAGTGTTCATTTTTGCGCTTGGCGTTGGCGGATTGCTCGGACTCGTTTGCCTTCTTGTCGTTATCGAGGATGAATCCGGTAGCGATGGCCGCTGTGACGAAGGCGGCAATACCAATCGGGATGCTGGCATCGTTGTCGGAGCCGCTGATGACGGCGAAAATCCCCAGCACTAGCACCCCCACCCAAATCATACCGACGATAGCATAACGCATGATGTTGGCAGTGTTGCTCATGGTGAATTGTCCTTTGAACGGAATTGATGGAATGATTTTACCTCATCGTATCACAGTACGAACGAGGTAGCGGAGGGTTGCTAGTTTTCGATGTCAAACAGGTTAAAAGCCCTATTTTTGGGTGATTTTGCGGTCTTGTGCGTCCAACAGCGCGTCCAAGGATGACAGTTCGCCATCTGAGCCGGATAACATTCGCTCGCGCAGATGGTCTTTAATCTCTTGGCGCAGGTCGTATAGGTCATCCTCGGTCAAGATGTCTAGGGGGTTAAGCTCGCCATTTTTACGCTTCTCTTTAGAAAAGTCGTCCATCGCTGGGCGTGGGGCGGCTGTTTTTAATTCATCGGGATAGCGTGGGAATAATTTGTACGTGGCATACAACACAGCACCCAGCGCAACTATTGGGATTAGGGTGAAATTGTGGCTCGACAGATTTGCGATATTCATCAAGAGCATGAATGCCCAGATGACCACCAAAAATCCATACCGAGTCGCTTTATCCAAATTACCAGAAGGTCGCCACCCGACAGCACCCGAAAAAATACCCGCCCCAATCAAGATAGCACTACTAAGAAGAATTGTATTATCAAGCAAACTCATGCTTTGGCCTGAAATGCCAAAAGCGCCTATCCACATCATACTTAAGAGAATATAGCGGGCGATTTTGTCGATTGCCGTCATGAGAGGGTTGGCCTGTGTGATTTTGTCGTATTTACATGCAAGTCTATACGAAATCCGTGTGAATAGGTTGCAGAGTTATAAACCTTGCGGATTCTCGCCTTATAGTCTGCTCTATCGTGTCGCGATAAATCCCACACGTTTTGGTCCCCAACGAGGCGAAATTATTTCACATCAGCCGTAGCATTAAATGAAAAGCCGCCCCATGACTTTGGGGCGGCTTTCTTAACCTGTGTTTTAACCGTGTACGGGCGGTTTTAGTTACTTAGCGACAACGACGCCATGGACTGCATCCATGTTGTAGCCCTCTGAGATAGATTTCTCGCGGGCGATGGCGTAAATCATGATGCCATAGCCGCATTTGGCAGCGACATCAGCGATGCAATAACCGATCTGGACGGCCACGATTGCTGAAGTCGGCGCGATGCCCAAAATTGGCAGCAGGTAGACGATGGGGTAAAAGCCCCACGTCGCCAGCAGCAGCAAACGGGTATTACGGAGCAACACTTGTGTTTGACCGGTCTGACTGGAGATAGCAGGTCCCATTTCACTGAACAGCACCCACAGAATATAGACGAACGGCACCGTTGAAATCGCGCCCCACAGCGCGCGCGTCCCTAGATCCGTTGCGATTTCGCCCGGGTAACCCAAGATGACCATCAAGGCGGCGGCGGCGGCCAAACGGAAGGTCAACCAACCGCTGCCCTTGCCAGTCTTTACCACGGCGACCAGTTCTGCGACCAGCAAAGGTACTGTGAGCAACCAGTCAATATAGCGGTAGGCATCGTTAAACGGCTTGCCCGAAGCAATGTACTCACCTGTTTCGGTGAGGGTGAAGGCCGCCGACCAGCTTTCGAAGATACGGAAGTAATGATAGCCAGCGATGGCGACGACCAATGTCGACATCGTGAGCGCTGCCCGGTAACCGGGCGCAACTTGCTGGCGGGACAGGATGAAGAACAGGAAGGACGCGAGCATTGCTGCGAAGGTGAAGGAGAATAGATTGTAGACGAGTGTGTATTCACTGCTACTGAGTGTTGGCACGATGAACTCCGATTTTGAAACCAGCTCAATTCACAAGTTTTACAAATTTGTGAACGTTGTGAACATCATAAATCTAATGCCTGAGCGCGCAATAAGATTTGCCTAAAAGTTGTGTGACAGTAGAGATGAAGCTGAGGTATGGGTTAGGCGAAGTCCACGGCAATTGGTTGCAGAGTCGGCTTGCCATTGTCGTCCAGACGTATGATTCCGACTGGGCGGACAGAATCATGTGGGAACATGATTATCGCTGATGTTTCTAGCGCCCACGCTTGCCATTTGCGCTTGGTCTCCAACGTCTCCAACGGTTCGACATCATAGGCGGTCATCCATCCGAGGCGCTCAAAGTGGACGGCGTAGCACGCCATATCGCAGGCGAACAGCGCGTGCTGACCTTGCGACTCGAAGCGGACGCTCATGTGACCGGGCGTATGGCCGCGTGTGACATGACCGAATACCCCCTGCGCGAGGTCGCTGTCGCCGTCTAATAGGCGCATCTGACCAGACTCCATCAACGGTTGGTAATTGACCGGGAAGTAGGTCGCGGCGGTACGCTCATTCGGGCGCATGGCGTCCTCATATTCGCGCCGCTGCACGACATACTCCGCGTTGGGGAAGGCGGGGCGGGGCTGACCGTCCGCGCCGACCAGCATATTGCCGCCGCAATGGTCGCTATGCAGATGCGTGTCAATCACGAGGTCGATGTCGGCGGGCGCGACTCCCAGACGCGCCAGCGCATCCAACAGACTGCCGCCGGGGCGCTCAATCCGCGTGATACGCGCCATCTTGGGGTCGATGCTATGACCGAGGCCGGTATCGACCACGATTTTTTTGCCGCCCGCCTCGACATACAGATTCAGATTGAGCATCGGCACGAGTCCATCCGCATCCGGCTGGAGGATGCGTGACCACAGGGCGCGGGGGACGAGTCCGAACGCGCCGCCGGGATCAACATGCGTGATTCCGTCGTTGATGAGGTGGATGCGGATGTCGCCGATTTCAAACATGAGCGTTAGACAGTTGGGGCTTCGTGCAGCAGTTCAATCACCTTGTCGGTGAATTCGTTTGTGCCGATGGCGTTCACGGTCTCGATGTCAAAGGTGTGGTAGCCTCGCACAATCGCGCCGCGCACGGCATCCTCGATCCGTTGTGCCAGTTCAGGCATCCGCCAATGGTGGCGCAACAACAGCGCCACGCTCAGAATCGCGCCGCTGGGGTTGGCGATTTTCTTGCCCGCGATGTCCGGCGCAGTGCCGTGGACGGGTTCTGCAATCGCCGCCGTGTCGCCGAGGTTCAACGCGGGCGCGAGTCCCAGCCCGCCGCCCCATGCCGCCCCCATATCGCTCAGGATGTCGCCGTATAGGTTTTGAGTCAGCAGCACATCGAATTGGTTGGGCGACTTCACCATCCAATACGCAGCCGTATCGACCAATAGCTCATCGGTCAAGATGTCTTTGTATTGCTCGGCCACTTCAAACGCCACGCGCCGGAACAACCCATCGGATTTGGGCAGCACATTCGCCTTATGCACAATCGTGACTTTGCGCCGGTTACTCTCACGCGCCAACTGATAGGCACGATGGGCGACGCGCTCAGTGGCGACGCGGGTGATGATTTTCTGTGCGCTGGCGCTGTTATCGTCCGCCGATTCCGCGCCGGTATATAGGTCTTCGGTGTTCTCGCGCACGATGATGAAATCGACGCCGGGGCGGGCGGTAGAGACCGGCATATAGCGCGTCGGGCGTAGGTTGGCGTAGGCCTTAAGCCGTTGACGTAGCGCGATGATGGGCGAGTAATAGCCCTCCACCGGGTATGACGGCGATTCCGCCGCGCCGAACAGGATGGCACGGCACTCCTCAGCGATTCGGATGGTTTCATCGGGCAGGGGAGACCCCGTGCGTTCTAGGCACTCGAACCCAGCGTCGGCGTAGGTGAGTTTCAATTGGGGCAGCAATGACACCAAAACACGCACAGCTGCCGGGATGACCTCGTGGCCGACCCCATCCCCTTCAATCACGCAAAGCTGCATGGCGGACTCCCTTCTGTTTCTTGCTAAAAGACACATGCAAAAACATGAAAGAGGACACAAAGGGATACTTTAACTTTAGATGATTGAATTTTCGCACAAAGCGGCTACTTTGTCGATAAGAATGCCGCGATTGGTCATTTGAAAAAAATTAAACGACGGGTACAATAAACGCTCGTTACGGTTTCGATTTTTTACCTTCCCGTATGAGAGGATATTTTCTGATGACTGATGTGCGTTTGAGCCGTCTGGCAAAATTGCTGGTGAATTATTCAACTGGGGTCAAACCCGGTGATTGGGTCGGGATTTTGGGCGATGTGACGGTTTTGCCCGCCCTGCGCGAAATTTACGCCGAGGTCTTGAAAGCGGGTGGCAACCCCACCGTGATTTTGTCTGACGACGCCATGAACCGCGAGTTCCTCCGCAACGCCAGCGACGACCAGATTAACTGGCTCGACCCGACGCAAGGCATGTACTACGACAAGGGCGATGTGTATATCCGCATCGGCGGCGGCGCGAATACCCGCGCCCTGAGCAGCATCCCCGGCAAGCGCGTCCAACAAGTGGCGGCGGCGCGTTCGTCATGGCTCCGCACCCGTTTAGACCGTGCCGCCGCTGGCGAGTTCCGCTGGGTTGGGGCGTGGTATCCGTGTGATTCCAGCGCACAAGAGGCCAGCTTGAGCGTCGAGGAATACGCCGATTTCGTCTACGGCGCGACCTTCTGTGACCGTGAAGACCCGGCGGCGGCGTGGCGCGAGTTGGGCGCGATGCAGCAGGGCAAGGTCGATTACCTCAAGGGCAAGAGTCAGGTCGTCCTCAAGGGGCCGAACATCGACCTCAGCTTGAGCATCGCTGGGCGCGAGTTCATCAATTGCTGTGGCGATAAGAATATGCCGGACGGCGAAATTTTCACCGGCCCAGTAGAGGAGTCGGTCAACGGCTGGGTGCGCTATAGCTACCCGTCGATTGTGGGCGGGCGTGCCGTCAGCGGGATTGAACTGCGCTTCGAGGCCGGTAAGGTGGTCGAGGCGCACGCCCAAGAGAACGACGATTTGTTGCAAGCCCAACTCAACACCGACGCCGGGGCGCGCTATCTGGGTGAGTTTGCGATTGGCACGAATTTCGGGATTAACAAATTCACGTCCAACATCTTGTTCGATGAGAAAATCGGCGGGACGATTCACATGGCGGTAGGGATGGGCTATCCCGAAACCGGCAGCAAGAATCGCAGCGCCGTCCACTGGGATATGATTTGCGACATGCGGACGGACAGCACCATCGAAGTCGATGGCGAACTGTTCTACAAAGACGGCGCGTTCGCGGTCTAATCCAATCCACATCGTAGCGACAAGGCCTGCCTTGTCCGATAAGCCCTGAGCGATAGACACATCGCTCAGGGGGAAATCGAAACAAATTCAAACGATTATTTGGGTGTGTTTTATGCTAAAACCCCGATCAAAGATCGTTTGGATTTTAAATCATCCCTCCATCAGGACTTTTTGTTATCACCATTGGCGCTCATATCAGCCAACCGGGCGCTAGAGTGTTTGCAACTGCATCTATACGCTCGCCAGTTTATCCGCCAATGCGCCGCTGAGATATGGGTGGATCACATTTTTGACGATTCCGCGCAATTCTTGGCGTACCATGCCATTCATAGTCAGGCCGCCATCTCGGGTCAGGCGCGTAATCATGCGCCCGGCGACGCGGTTAATCAGGGTGGTATGACGCGCTTGGTCTATGCGCTCGCCGGGGATGATTTGCGGGTCAATGTTGATGGAACGGGACAACCAATCGGCCAAGATGCTGACGAGAGTCGGGTCAAACGTCCAGATTCCCTTGAACACCCGATCCGGATCGGGGGTACGGGTGATGTCGGTCTGTTCCTCAGTAGCGAGGGCGCTCGCGTACTCTTCCCCATAGCTGACCAGAAACCACTCTTTTGTCAGTTGATCGGTGGGATTCAGCGGGATATACGTGATATTTTCAATCGCGGGGAGTTGCACATCGGGGATGCCGAACACATAGACGGATTCGGCGCGTGGTGCGAACTCTCGAAAACGTGCCATTTGCGGCAAGAAGCGACTGTACAATTGGAATGCCGCGAAAATGCGCGTATGTGCGCCATCGACCAACGTCGTATTTTCGATTTCGTTGCTGATGACGTTCATGGTGCGGCGATGTGTCATAGATGCTGATTCGCTGATTCGCCCGACCAATTTATAAACCGAGAACTTGGGGTCAATGTTGAGTTCCATTAGGGAATCCTTCTGAATTAATCACAGATTATTATAGCGGTACTAACTAACGAACAGATGGGTGAACTATGAGTCAATGTAGAAAACGCCGAGTGTACTGGGTATAGTATACGGGTGCGGTGTTCACAAAATCGCCGTTTTCGCCCTTTGTTTAAGACAGATTAGGAACTTTCCCCGATGCAGATTATCACCGACAGCGCCGCCGACCTCACGCCGGAGGACATCCGGGCATGGAATATCGAAATCGTCCCGCTGTATATCCAGTTCCCTGATGCCGAAGTCGCCGCGTCCGACATCACGCCTGACGATTTTTATAATAAACTCAAGGCGATTGTCCCCAAAGTCCCCAGCACCTCGCAGCCGTCTATCGGGATGCTGACGGAAATCTATGCGAAATTCGCCGCGACCAAAACCGATGTGCTGTCGATTCACGTTTCATCCGGCCTAAGCGGCACATCCAGCGTAGCATCCACCGCTGGCCGTCAATCGGAAGGTCACAAGGTCGTGACGGTAGACACCATGACCCTCTCGTGCGGGCAACGCTTTCAGGTCTTGGCGGCAGCGATGGGGTTAAAGGCCGGTTGGGCGCTGGAAAAAATCATCGAGCGCATGGCGAGCATCCGCGCCCAAACCGAGACGATGTTCACGCTAGAGACGCTGGAATATCTGCAACGCGGCGGGCGCATCGGGCGCGTACAGGCGCTGGCGGGGTCAATTTTGGGGATTAAGCCCATCATCAAGGTCGATAAAAGCGACGGCAAGTACACCACGGTTGGGCGCGGGCGTAGCCTGAACCAGACGATGGCGACCATGGCGGCGACGCTCAAGACGACCTATGGCGATAAGCCGGTCTGGGTGACGGTGGTACACGGTCAGTTTGCAGAGAAGGCCGAAGCCTATTCCAAATTGCTGAAAGAAACCCTCAACGTCGCCAAACTGGACGTGCTACGGATTTCACCCGTGCTGGGCGTACACACCGGCCCCGGAATCGTCGGCGCAGGCGTCGTCCCGATGTCGGAATTTGACGGGCTGGCCTAATAAAAATAGGCGTAGGGGGCTTGGCGCGCTGCGCCCGTATTGCGCTACTCCGCTATCATTTCCCCCCTCAATTTGATGATGTAGAGCGTCAAATCATCTGAGGTGTGGGAAATTCTCCCCTCAGATGATTGGGCTGAGTACCGGTCAAAATCTCATTTCCCCCTCAAATAGGGGCTGAGTAGTTACTCCCTCAGAAGAACAAAAAATCATACCTATAACAACTTATTGACAAAAAACGACGATTCAAAAAGTGACCTCTGAGGCGAAATTTTTTGTTTATTTGACCTATAATAACTTTTTTGAGGCTAAAAACAGATATTACGGCATATTAGATAGTCTTTCGTAATCACTTGACACTCCCATACTCGCATCGTTATACTGAGTGACAGATGGAGACCATCGGGTACGTAAGTACCGAAAGCCGGAAATACATAGCCGACATTTTTAAGGCTTTGTGTTTTTGGTTTATGCCGTTTGGCATACGAAAG
>DAOTTP010000272.1:0-3477 GCA_034437835.1 Anaerolineae bacterium
TCGTTTCGCCTTTGTGAGCGATCAAGGCGGCGTTGAAAACACCAACGATGTGCTAATTATGAACGGTGAACTAGGCCAGAATCAGCAAATCGTTCAGACCATCACAAAACCAAACTGGAGTACCGCCAATTTCGGCGAAAATAACCCAGATTGGTAAATCGCTAAGGCTTACCCTCAGATTGCTTCTTAATCGCCGTGTTTTCGAGGATGATGCGGACGCTCCTGTCAAAGGTCAGATAGTTCCAGAGCCAATTGATGAACACCTGTATCTGATTGCGGAATCCCATCAGCCAAATCAGATGTAGGCCGAGCCACGTCACCCACGCAAACCATCCGGTCAATTGCACCTTGTTGAAGGGGTACGCGACGGCGTGACTGCGCCCGATGGTCGCCATAATCCCTTTGTCGAAAAAGACGAACGGCTTGGCGGGTTGCCCTTTTAGCATCGCGAGGATGTTCTTGGCGGTATGTTTGCCTTGTTGAATCGCCACCGGAATCATCTGCGGATAGGGTTGTTCGGTTTTAGGGTCAATACGGTGGGCGAGGTCGCCAATCACATAGACGTTTGACAACCCTTCCGGGTGCAACATCTCATCGACGGGGATACGCCCGCCTCTGACCAGCGGGACGCCCAACGCCTTCGCCAACGGAGAAGCCTCTACGCCCGCCGCCCATACCAGTGTATACGATGGGATGGCAACCCCATTGGACAGCGAAATCGTCGATTCTGTCGCATCGGTCACGCGCACACCGAACAGCACATCCACGCCCATTGAGCGCAATTGCGCCGCCGCCGAATTACGGAGTTTCTCTGGAAATGGCGCGAGCAGTCGGTCTGTCGCCTCGACCAGCAATACGCGGGCGTCGAGGTGCGCGATATGCGGGTATTCTTGCTTGACCACCCCGTTATACAGTTCGACTAACGCGCCAGCCGTCTCTAATCCGGTGGGGCCGCCGCCGACCACGACCATCGTCGTCAGGGCGCGGCGCTCATCCGCATCTTCCGTCCACGCGGCGCGTTCCAACAGCTTGAGGACGTGATTCCGCAGTCGGACAGCGTTGGATAGGTCTTTGATTTCGTAGGCCGCGTCTTGGACGTGCTGATTGCCAAAATAGGTCGTCACACTCCCCGCTGCGACGATCAAATCGTCATAGGGTTCGGCGCGATTTTCACCCTCGGCGGAAACCGTCACAACGCGGTTGGCGGTATCAATCGCTGTCACGCTGCCCAGCAGGAATCGGACGTTGGATGTGCGGCGGAAAATCCCGCGCACAGGATAAGCGATGTCGGATGGGTCGAGGCCGCAAGTGGCGACCTGATAGAGTAACGGCGTAAAAACGTGATAGTTGTTGCGGTCAATCAGCAGCACATCTACCGGCTGCCCGCCGAGGGCGCGGGCGGCGTTGAGTCCGCCGAATCCCGCCCCGATAATCACAACCTTGCGGCGTGGTGTGTCCGTCATGATGATTCTCCCCCGTAAGTGAGCGCGTGCGATTCCCTCAAATCGCATGTGATTATCGTAGTATATGATGATTGTGAAATTTTGAACGATTAGAGGTAGATGAATCCTGTTTTTTTATGTCAAAAGTTTGTGCCTGTTCGCACAATCCCCTCAACCCTATAATTTCGAGTCGCGATTCGTCATTCATCATTCAGAAGGGGAACCCATGCCACGCGCCCTCATCAGCGTCCACGATAAAACCGACCTCATCCCATTTGCCACCACCCTCAATCAATTGGGGTGGGACATCGTTGCCAGCGGCGGAACTGAACGCGCCTTGCGCGATGCCGGTTTGCCGGTCACGCCGGTTGAACAGTTGACCCAACTGCCGGAGATGTTGGGCGGGCGCGTCAAGACCTTGCATCCGGCCATTCACGCCGGGATTTTGGCGCGTGACCGCGCCGAGGATGTGGCGGAACTGACCGCGCACGGCTACGCCCCGATTAACATGGTCGTCTGCAACCTCTATCCGTTCAGCGAGACCATCGCGAAGCCGAATGTGACATTACAAGACGCGATTGAGCAAATCGACATCGGCGGCGTGACGTTGATTCGCGGTGCGGCCAAGAACTTTTTGAGCGTGGTGGCGGTTTGCGATCCGGCGGATTATCGGCGTGTCGAGGCCTCGCTCCGAGCAGCCGGGGAAGTCGATATGGCCTTACGGCGCGACCTTGCGATTAAGGCGTTCTCGCACACCCGCGATTATGACACGACTATTCATGCCTACCTCCAGCGGGCTGCCGGTACGCCATCTGCGCCAGAAGATGCGAGTCAGTTGCCAGAGCAGTTGTCGCTCTCAGTGCAACGCGGTGAAGTCTTGCGCTATGGCGAGAATCCGCACCAAGTCGCGGCGTATTACACCTCTCACCCGTATGAAGGGCCGTTAGGCGGAAATCTGTTGAGTGGTAAGGCGCTGTCGTATACCAATATCCTTGATGTTGACGCGGCGTGGCGGGCGGCCAGCAGTTTTGATGAGCCAGCGGTGGTGATTGTCAAACACTTAACCCCGTGCGGCGTCGCCGTCGGCAGCACGATTGCCGAGGCGTTCCCCAAGGCGCTGGCGTCTGACCCGTTGTCGGCGTTCGGCTGCGCGATGGCGGTCAACCGTGAGGTAGACGAGGCATTTGTCGAGTCGCTGGGGTCACTGATGATTGACGACATCGCCGCGCCGGGATTCACACAAGCGGCGCTAACAGTATTGGGCGCAAAGCGGAAGAATTGCCGCCTGTTGCAAATCCCGTATGCCTATAGCGGGCTGGAAATGGAAATCCGTAGCGTTCACCGTGGATTTTTGGTGCAGCGTGCTGATGTCGGCGACCCCGATGGCACGTCGATGCGGGTGGTGACTCACCGTGCGCCCAGCGAATCCGAGATGAAGGCGATGCGCTTTGCGTGGCGGGCGATGCAGCACGTCAGAAGCAACGCGATTGTAATTGCGGGCGAAGATTCGACGTTTGGAATCGGCGGCGGCGTGACCAGTCGCGTTGATGCGGCGCGCCTCGCGGTGTCAAAGGCCGGTGAGCGTGCCAAAGGCGCGGTGATGGCGTCTGACGGACTGATCCCGTTCGCGGACGGACTTGAAGCAGTGGCGATGGCAGGCGTGACGGCGGTCATCCAGCCGGGCGGCAGCATCCGTGACGCAGAGGTGATTGAAGCGGCCAACCGTTTCAATATAGCGATGGTTTTCACGGGCGTGCGGCACTTCCGCCACTAAGCATTTGACGCTTCCCAACTCCTCGCCTATGCTTGAGGCATCAGCATTAGGCGAGGAGTTTTCTATTATGAGCGCACTAGAACAAGAAGTGATTGATAAGTTCAATCAACTTGACCGTGAGGCAAAAGAACGTGTGAGTAATGGAGAACCTGAATAGAACTAGCATAATGCACATCATTGGGAATTTTCGTAGGGGCGAGGCTTGCCCGCCCGCTATTTGAGATGACATAAACGCTGGTTGTAATCATGCCGTTTTTGTTT
>DAOTTP010000273.1:0-4316 GCA_034437835.1 Anaerolineae bacterium
TTGATAACGAATCGCGGCTTACCGTGCAGGTCATCGCTCATATGCGCCCGCAGCACGATAGGGCGTTCAGTGTTGATTTGCCCGCTATAGCTGCCGTCAAACCGCTGGTGCAATACGCCGATTCGCGTGCTGCTATTTATATCTACGATGAAATATTTTGGCTGCTTGGGCTGCCCGTACCGTGGATTATCTAGCAAATAGACGAGGGTTGTACCGTCTATGAAGTGTAAATTACCCTCCCAACGGTTGACCCACATATCGAATTTGAGCGCGGCGGTGGGGGTGCGAGGTGTTGTGGCGGTCATGATGTTCTCTCCTTATTCGATGTCGATAAACGGTAAATTCAACGCCTGACATATCAACCTCACGCACGCGACGGGGTCGGTCTCTAGCTGTTGCGTGCTAAATCTGAATACCCGCCAGCCTAAGGCCGCCGCGTGATTCATTTTGGTTCTGTCAGAATCGCGATTGTGTCTCCCCCCGCCAGCCGACCACTGACCACCGTCTACCTCGCACGCGATAAGCTGCTCCGGTAGCGCAAAATCAAATCGCCATTTACGCTTAGGATAAAAAGCGTACTCAGGTATCCAATCGGCTCCGGCGTCGGTTGGTGCGAACGCCCGCCAAGCCAAAGCGAATAGCGAGGATTTATCCGGCATCGGCGTCGGCGAAGCCGGTATGAGCGACATCAGCACAGGCGATATACGCGGCACCTAGCGCGGCGTCAAGGTCGGTATAGGCGTTATGGCGGGCGTAGGCGTAAGCGGCTTCGGCGTTGGCAAGGTCTTTATCTAAGGCGTCATAGGCGGCGGATACAAGTCCATCGTATACCTCATAAACGGCGTCAAGGTCGGCTTTGGGTTCGTCTGATACGTTCATTTTGTCTTTCCTTTATTCTGTTCGGCGGCATAGGCAACGTCGTAATTGTAATGTTCTGTGGTGCGGGCGTCGGGATGGGTGCGGATGGCGGTAGGATGGTTGGGGTCGGCGGTGTATTCGCCATGTGTGTCGAGACCAGCGGCGCGGGCGGCGTCGGCAACGATGGCATAGGCGTCGTGGGCTTTAGCGCGGGCGGCGCGGGCGTCGCGGGCGGTTCTGCGAGCAACGCGGTCTGCGGCGTAAAAGACATCGGGTGCAGCGGTGTAGGCTTTGGCGCGGGCGTCTATGGCTACAGCATAGGCGGTAACGGCGATGTCATAGGCGGCGCGGGCGGCTGTAAAAGCAACCTTGTAGGCGTTATGTTCGGCGACATAGGCGTCGTAGGCAATGCGGTTTTTGACGACATAGGCGGCATAGGCAGTATCGTAGACATCATTAGCAGTATCATAGGCGGCGAGATTGTCAGGTTTAGCGTTGGCGCAGGCGGCGTAGAAAATATCACGGGCGGCATTAAAAGCGTTATTGGCGTCGGCTAGGAGTTCTCTCGAATTCTTCATTTCATATCTCCTTTATTCTGTTCGGCGTGTTCGGTCAAAGCTTTAACGATTAGGTGGTACAGCCCCTGACGCGGCAGATTTATCAGGTCATCAACACCCGCGCCGATGAACAGCGTGACCGTCCCGACCTGATAATTCACATCGCAGATTCGGGCGTCCTGAATGTCGAGATAGACCGCTGCACGCTGCTTAGGCGATTTAGGTAGCGGCGCGGGTTCGCTACCGATTTCCGCGTTGGCAAAAGCATCAAGATAGGCTTGCGCGGCGCTATCGTCTTTCAACGAAAACACGACCTTACGCATAAGCGAAAACGAAATATCTTTCGCCAGATATTCGATGCAGGATGTTAGACCGAGTGCGCGGACAATCCGCACATATTGCCGCGCCGTACTGAGGCTACCGATTTTGACATCACGCGCCCATTTCGCCATTGTCGCTTCGCCATAGGCCGTTTGCATCGCGCCGCCTACCGCGCCCAAGATGAACCGGAAGGCGTCCCCCTGCGTACGCGCCGCTTGACCGATGGTTAAAGCCGCCTCACTAATGTCTTGACCGGCGGCGGCCATATCTGCTAAGGCCGCCGCTTGCAGCGCGAGGTCTGCCGTTGTGCCGGTCACGTGCGGGCATCCCAACGCGCCAAACGGTAGCGGGCTATTTCCTGAGATAGCATCACCGTCCAGTCAAGCACCGAAAACCAGACGGCATTTGAGGCGTCAGTGGCGGCGTCCAACCAACAACGCACTTCCTCTAATTGTGCTTCCAACTCTGCTATTGCCGCGTCAATGTTCATATCCACCCCGCATCCTTATACATCTGATAGACGCGCTTGTAGAAGTCGGCATCAGCCAGCGGGATTAGCCAGAGTGGACATCCACCCTTTGGCCGAATCTGTTGGTACGCGCCGCGAAAGAATTTTTTGCCGCGCAAGTGCTTGCGGATTACCGACACGCTGCACCCGATGTGCGCGGCGGCTTGCGGGATTGTCAGGTCTGATGGGTTCATCGTTTCACCTCCTAAATAGCTTGCTTGTTTGGGTTGAAGTCCATCGCCTGCGCGATTTTCGCCAGAATAGCGGCAACAATATAGTTGCGGTTCTGACGATACTGACGGCGGTATGGCGTGACTTTGATCTCGAAACGGTTCATCCGCCATTTTTGGCTTTTCTTGACCGCGCCGCGCCCGTCGCAAAACAGACATGACGCGCTGCACTTTGGGTTTTTGCATCTCATCTTACGCATGGTAGTACCTCCATAGGGGCGGCTATCAGGCCGCCCATTTTTCATCAATCGCGAGTCAACGTGTAAATCTGCACCCATACACGTTGACTGTGTTCGGTGTGTACGCTGAAGATTTCCCATCCCTCATGGTTTAAGAGATGTGATATTGTTGCGAACGCCTCGGCCTCTCGCATATCGAGAGGCAAAACCATAACGGTCATCACGCGGGCGCGGTTGGCGTATGCCTCAGCTTTAACGTCCTCAGCTTGTTTGTCACGGATACATTCAGCCAGCATCAGCGGGGTATCCATCAGGTCGTGGCCGTCCACAATCGCAAAAAAACCTCCGCCATTGTCGTTATCTCGTTTGCCGAACTGTACTGATATACCCCCCAAGACAGCGACAATCCGGCCTGAGTAGTTGTGCCCCCACGTCAAATCGTTGGGGTCAAATCTAAAGAAGCGTGCGCACGCTTCAATTTCATCCGTCGGGATAGCGGGTGCAGTGGTGGCGGGTTCAGGCGCGGGATGTTGCGCTAACCAGTCTTCTAACGTTTTCATTCTGTTTTACCCTTCCCGATATGCCATAGATGATTTTTGGGCTGCGTTGATTACGTGATCCTTGACAATTTCTTTTGCTTTCATGCAGACTTTTAAAGCGTCGTCATCGTACGATGTTTCTATACGCACAATACGATCAGCCTCCGCTTCGGGGAAGGCTATGCGTAGAGCCAACTTGAGATTATGTAGAACGGGCAATGTACGGTCAAGATATGCCGCGCCGGTGATTATATGCTCTATCGCCGTAAGCGCCCGACACGCTTTGCTTAAAATGAGAGTATGCTCTGTCTGGACAACAAGGTGACGAATTGCATTCTCGGCGGTATAGGTTGCGGCCTTCAACGCAAAGCTTTGAGCGTGTATCTGGGCTTGTAATTGCTTGATTGTTTCTTTTTGCGCGGCAATCTCCGCGATAAAAGCATCAATATCGGCTTGGATAATCTGGATCATTTCGTTGTCTCCTTGCGGGTTTGCAGTGTTTTTTTGTAGGGGGCGGATATATATAGCCATCGGCTTTTTTCTTTGGCTTCCATCTTTTCGAGGAAGCGTTTAAGGGTCTCTTTGGGGGTGGCGTGTATGGGCATGGCGTCTCTCCTTATGATAATCCCGCCGCGTGATTGCGGCGGGCGGTGTAAGCGGGGGGTTATTCTTCGTCAAGCCCCTCAATCTTGATTTTTCTCAGTTTTGCCTCACGATCAGCCTGCTTAGACTGATAATATTTTTGGTCATTCAAGCTGGATTGCGCCTCGTTAAAGCGAGACACCCAATACTCGAAATTCGCACTAACGCCTTCTTCGGCGCGGATTATAGCGATATTTGCTTTCGCGGCTGCCACTGCCGTCGCATATTCTGCCTCGGCCATAGCGTGGTTGAAATCCGCCCAATTCGTTTCATAGGCGGATTCACTGGTATCGGCGGGGACGCCCGTCTCAATCACGGCGGCCTCAGCGACCACCGGCGCGTCCACGACCACCGGCGCGTCCACGACCACCGGCGCGTCCACGACCACCGGCGCGTCCACGACCATCGGCGCGTCCTCAATCACCGGCGCGGTCTCAATCATCGGCGTGGTCGTATCGGCAGGAGTGCCTGATACCCCTTCG
>DAOTTP010000274.1:0-4068 GCA_034437835.1 Anaerolineae bacterium
TTGTCGATGTTCGTGCCGTTACCAGAGACGGTGAGCGTATTTGCCGTCGTAATCTTTTTTACCTTGATAAGCGTGTTAGTGGATGAGGCGGCGGTTGGTAGTGTGATTGTCACGTTGCCCGACACTGTATTGACAAACACTATACAGTCTGATGTGGTGAGCGTGGTGTTTGCGGACAGTGTTCGGTTCGAGACTTGCAGTCCGGTGAACGCGCCGGTGCTTGGCGTCGTCGCGCCGATGGCCGCGCCGTTGATACCGGTTGGCGTGAAGGTGGCAACCACTGCCATTGCGCCAGAATTAGCCACGTAAACATCAAGCGCGGATGTTCTCGTGGCGTCGGCTATAGTGGTAAAACGCCAATCGAAAAACGCCGCAGACCTATCATTAGTCGTGTCGCTTTTGGAAAGCATATTAAGGCGTCCGCCGAACCCCGCGACGGGCGTGCCGGTGCTATTTACGCCTATCGTGGTAGCAGTCACGACGTCGTTCGTGGTGGCGGTGCTTACGGTTGTGGTGAGGCTTGTGGATGTGAGCGCGGTAGCTGCAACCGTATTAGGCGTAACAGAACCGATAGGTGGCGGGGCTGTCAGCGCTGAGGTCAACTCGGCAGACGTGATAAGCCCCGTCGTAAGCGCCGCGCCCACGCTTAACTGCTTGACCATGAAGCTAGTTCCGCCCGTACCAGATAGGCTTGCACCCGCGCCGCCCGACGCCACCCCGATAGGTGTTGACGCCGTGACCGTAGTGAACGCGCCGCTTGACGGGGTGACTGAACCGATTGCCGTGGGGGTTGTCAGTGCGGTGGCTATTTCTGCTGAGAGGATGACCCCCGATGTCAAAACCGCGCCCGCCGATAGCTGCTTGACGATTTGTAGTGCGCCGCCCGTGGCACTTTTGTCAACGCCCGTGCCGCCCAAACTGACAGCGACGGGGCTGTCCAAGTTGATGGTTACGATGTCCCCCACGCTCGCATCACTTGATAGACCCACGCCGCCCGCTATGGTAAGAGTGTCGCCGTTCGAGATTGTTTGAGGCGTCCCACTGTCACCTGCTGCTATAAAGCTACCGCCCGCAACCGGCGCGGCCCACGCTGGAGACCCCGTGACCACTGTCAAGACATGCCCGTTTGTGCCGACCACAATTTCATCAAGCACGCCCGTTCCGTTGCCTTTCAAAAGTGCTTCATCGGTAACGGACGCTTTGCCCGTCCCCCCAAGCTTTACGTTTATTGGATTTGGAATGTGTGACATTAGATTACCCACCATTGAGTATCGTCAAAAATGACGCGGGCTGATTGGAATTGCACAATCAAGACGAACGTACCAGCGCCGTCCACATTTGCGCCGTCACCGTCAAGCGTGACCGTGTTCGTACTGCTATCAGATTTCTTGATGTCGAGAACCGTACCACTTATGGCGGTGGCAGTCGGTAGCGTGACCGTGACCGCGCCGCTGGTGGCGTCAACAATTAGCACTTGGTCAAAGTCGGTAGTGGTAGCAGAGGATACAATGGTGCGAATCGCTGTCGGCAAGATGCCGCTAACCTGTTTCCAGACCGCTCCACCGGTCACGGCATTAAAGCAAATCCATCCCGTCAATCTTGCGGTATTTAGCCAAAGGCTGCGGGCGCTATAGCCTAATGTGTCATCATCCGAAATTGTCGGGTCAATAATTGCTGTCAGATTATCGGTGATGATTGTGCCGCCAGTGTCCTCCCAGACTGCCGCTCCATCGGTTGGGTCGGCGCAGATATACAGAACGCTTGTCGCGCCATCGAACCACCACGACCCCACCGCGTATTTTTCAGAAGCATCATCCGCGACGGTGGGGGCGCTATTGGTGTAATTGTTGCGGATTTGCTGCCACTCCATAAAAACGCCGTTATCGAATGAGCGCAATAATGTGTGGTCATACGTCGCCACCAGCACTGACGGCGCAGCAGTATCAGCCCCGACCACAATCCCGCCAAATTGAAGATTGGCCGCCGTCACTTGCTGAGTAACGGTATTAAACGCCAGTAATGCCCTGTCGTCTAAAATGGTCGCGGGCATATCAATCCCCGTGCCACCGTAATCCGTGGCGAGGATGCCGACAAGCGTGTTAATGTCCAACGTCCCGCCGGTGATTGTCGAGGTGTGATCGTGGACGCCGACGCCGCCATAAAAATCTGCTTGATCGCCGCCCACCGCGCCAAACTGCTCGCCGACCAACATCTCATCAGCGCCTAAAATAGTCCAGATTACCGCCTCCCCTAATTTGTTACGGTAGTACGGCTTTACTCGCACAATAGAGTCGTATGGAAAGTCTTGTGTTTGATTGAAAACATCCGCCAGCGCATACGAAAATATTGGATTGTCGGGACTATCAAGGCGAATGTAATAGGAGTTCGGTAGGCCTATGACGCTAACCGCCTTTACATCCCCCTCCGAGTCGTCTGGGTCGCGGGGCTTGCCAATATAGGCGCGGTGCTGATCTGTTAGCCCGTTGCCTACCGCATCGGCTATTTCGCGTATCTCTTTTTCGTTGTCAAAATCAATCGGCATTAAGACACCACCCTGAGAAAGGACAACGCGGTTAATCGGCAAAACCCGTCAGGCGTCCCCACAGACGAAACCAGACACGATGATAGGCGAATACGTAACCCTTTAATCACAAAACGCTTGGCAAAGATATAAGAGACGTTCGTACCTTCATACGTCCCCGTTGCCTCAGCGAAAGAGAGACTTTCCAATATCGTCTCTGTTCCGTCGCTTCGTGCGTGATATAGCTGGATGCAAAAACTATTGGCGTTGACCACCGTCCCAATCGTTAAATCGAATTGTATGGCGATGTTCGCAGTTCGCTTATAGGGCGGAACCTCATTTTGTCGAATGTCGATAATCCGCCGCTTTTGCCCGTTGGCTAGAGTGATATCCCCGTAGTCCCACGCATCGGGACCTACGTCAAGCGTCCCCGCGCCAGCTACTGATACCGCAAAGAAAAACAATGATTTGAATTCAAGTGCGTAGGTGAGCGAACCCTCACTAACGCTATCAACGCCCGGTTGCAATTCGATTATGCCCGGCACGCCACGATTGACCGGCGCAAATATCGCATTGATGCTTACCAGCGGTTCACCTTCGTCACTAACACTCCACTCCCTATCAACGCGCCGCGCAACGAACAAGCGTTCATCGAATAAGCGCGATTGAATAGGGTCGTAATCGGCGAGGTCTATCGTGTATAAACCCTGTTTGGCGGGATCTATGACATCTTGCATAGATACGAGGCTTAACGATACTTCTTTCGTAGGCGCGGCAATTGCTTGTCGATAATTGCCAATTCGCACCAACCCGTCATTTATGCTGAGTGCGATGTTGTCTGGGATAGTCTCCTGCCGCGTGCCTTGTGCGGGCGCACCGCTGTTCGTCCGCGCAATATACGCTTCGATTTCCGACGCGGGCGTCGTTGCGCTGCTGATACGGAAACCGCCCTTCGCATCGAACACGCCCGACATCTCAGCACGCGCATATTCGAGGCTGCCTGTTATATGGTCGCCGTCAATCGTCCAACGCATATCAAGGCCGCTATTATAGGTATCGCTCTCATAACGCGGGTCGCGCTTGAGGATAATCGCGCCGTCCGAGGCACAACCAATTGTGCCGCCTAAGATATAGGCCGCCGCACTTTGAAGCGCCTCCAGTTCCCCGCCGCCACTAATCTGGAAAGAGATACTCTCGAAATCATCCAGCGCCGAGTAATCAAAATCATGGAAATCTAGCACCCAAGCCGCGAACTGGTCAAACAGGTAGTAAGAGAAAAATCCGACGTTCCCCAGTGCGGAGGCGATTTTGTGCCAACGGTTCTGACTCGCTTTAACCATTACCAGTTGTTTCGCTATGCCGAGGAACCGGCAAGTTGATAGCGCGTTAGCGATGGATACCGTGATGGTCTGGATATCGCCAGTGTCAGCTATGGAGGTGAATTCGGTGACATACCCAACATACGTTTTTAGCGCGTCGGCGGCGGCTAAAGACACTTCCGCAACCCAACCATTATTTGAGTATTTGTATTCAGTGGTCATCAGGAC
>DAOTTP010000275.1:0-5321 GCA_034437835.1 Anaerolineae bacterium
TAGACCTATGTCCTGACGGACCTGACCCACACGCGCCGCTGGCTAAAGCCAAGAACGCTTTCATCCACTGCCACTAAAGTGGCGTGGCTTTCTCGCGGGCTAAAGCCTTAAAAGGTAAGGAATGGGTGGGCGCTCCACGGCCAATTCTGAGTGAGGCTATAGCGCGCTAATCGTTTGGCACACATCACTAACCCATTCACCATAATGCCATAGAGGTTTACAGTATGAATGACATCGCCTTCGAATCTTTCGATTTTAGTCGCGCCATACTCAGCCCAAACCCACCTTATCAATCCACGCCAGCCTCGACTTTACGACCCGTGAGCGAATTGCTCGCCGATGGAAAACTTACGCTGGATTCCCCTTTGCTGGTGATGACTCTGGGCGAGACATCCATAGCGTTTTCGACCTTGCAACTGGTCTATCATCACGTTATACAAGGTGAGTTCAAGGGTCAGCATTGGCTGGCCTCGTTTTGTTCCATTTGCAACGGCGGCAGCGCGTTTTCGCCTGTGGTTGATGGACAGGTTTATACGTTTAGCGAGCGCGGTTATTACGATGCGATGATTCTGCTCTATGATTCGCAAACCGACTCGTATTGGGATCATCTGCGCGGGATATGCTTGTATGGCGCATCACAGGGAAAGAAGCTGCAACGTCTCTCTAATTTACTGCACATGAACGTAAAACAGGCGTTGGCCGCCTATCCAGATGTGTCGTTGGCGCAGACAGTTTTGTCGCCCGAACAAGAGGCTGAGAGCGTTGAGGACGATGAATGGCGTCGGGAAAGCAACCCAGCGTGGAGTGGGGGATTAACCGCAACGCTGGGCGTAGAAGACCCCCGTCTATCACGTTTGACGACAGGATTGGGTGTGTGGTCTGAACAGACCCGTCGCTATTATCAGCTTAACGTTTTACACGCCCAAAATAACGCCATAATCGATTCGTTTGATGGACGGCGTTTGCTGGTTTATGTCGATTCCGGCACGCCCGGCGCGTTTTTCACCACCACAACCGAGGCCAGATGGGAGCGCGAAACACTGGTGTTGAACAATGGTCTACGCCTTGAGGAAGGTGTGCTGCTGGACAAAAATAATGTCCGCCAGACGGCTATTGAACGCCCACTGCAATTGTTCTCGCGTTGGTACGCTTTTGCCATCAAATTCGGCGGCTCTGACATCTACGTTCATCCATCCCCCTGAGTTGTCGGCCTGTCATATCGTCATATCGTGACCGGCAATGACGCACGCTAATCCTATTTAGACCCTAAAAGACCCTCAGCCGACGAAGCTGAGGGTCTTTTTTAACGATGAGTAGAAGGGTTACGCGCCGAAAATCAGCACGCCTTCAGGATAGGTGATTCGTAGTTGACCCTCGGTGATCTCGAAGTAGGTCGCGGCTTGCAGCGCCATCATGATGGCGGTTTCTTGTGCCATGATCGGTTCAGCACAAGCCATCAAGGTCGAAACCAGCGTGCCAATCGTCAGCGTGCCAACATCGAAATTATCATACTGAAACGAGGCTGAGAAAGTATTGCAGCCCGCTGTACCGGAGACTCCCTGATCCCCGAACGTCACGGTCACGGGCGTTTCTGGGAGAGGTACGATAGGGGCATCTAGCGAACCATACGATATCAGCGTCCAGTTCACGCCGCCCAAACCACCCAGCATCGGATCAGGTGTTGCGGCAGTCGTCGGCTCCACAGGCACACCCATCTCACCGCCGAAATTGAACGACATCACCACCGCGTCAAAGGCCGACAGGGAGGGCGTGAAGTCCGTATCGAGGCTGGCGTTCAGGGTGGTGCTACTCTGGGTCATATACTCGGCAAACCCCGCCGTGAAGGCATCATAATCGAAGTCCGCCGCCATTTCAGCTGGGAAAAGGCCGGTAGTCGGGCGGCTTGGACATCAATCCGGCGGTGACTGACCTGTTCACCGGAGATGATGCGCTCGGCATCTAGCGAGACGTGACGGCTCGTTTTACGCGCCCATGAGAGCGCATCATTGACCACCCCGCGCAGAAACCACGGGGCAAACAGGCGGGTGATGTCATATTGCACGATACGCTCATAAACGCGCACAAACGCGCTCTGTACGATGTCTTCGGCGACGGGTTTGTCTTGTGTGATCAAAAACGCGGCGCGTAACGCCCGGATTTGATACGCTTCGACCAATACCGTCAGCCCTGTGATGTCCCCGCGCCGGAGTTTTTCCACGGCGGCGCGGAATTGTGATTCATCAGTCATGGGTCAATCGTCAATCGGTGTGCGAACATGTTCATACTATATAGAGTCTGAGTGGCATTTAGGTTTGAAAGTTGTGTCAGTCAGATGGATATGCCGAAAATAATAATCAGCGTACAATCAACATTACCATCCGTGTACTATCGTACTATGTGGAGGAAACTATGCGTCCTATAACAAAAATAGCCTTGTGTTTGTGCCTCTTATTGGCGTTCGCCCTGCCTGTTGCGGCCCAAAGCGCGCCAACCGCCTTGCCGGACAGCCTTAGCTTTTCATTGGGAAGCCATCCGCAAGACAACATCTCCATCTCGATGGACAAACTGTTTTCAAACGACAGCGGTACCACTGGCTCGACCATCAGCAGTGTCGGGGTGTCTGCACGGGGTGTTACCCCAACAATCAACGTCGCATCATCCTCGGTGATGTATCCGATTTTTTCTTTGATGGGGTCGTCTCTCAGCGGTGTATATGTTGACACCTTTGAATACACCGTCAGCAATCCGGCGGGGAGCAGCACCAGCTACGTCTCGATTACCCTGCTCAACAGCGCCCCACAGGCTTCGGATATGTTCCTCCAGATTCCTCCGTCTGCGGCACGCACCAGCTTCGCCCTACTGTTGGGCGGGAGCTATTCGGACGGCGGGGATTGTGACGATAGCGACAGCAGCACCTGTTCATACCCCGTCACAGTTGAAAGCCCGCCCGCCTGTGGAAGCCTTAGCTCGACCATCGAAGGGTTGGTGTTCACGGCTACGGATGGGGGCGGCTTGTCGTGTCCGTCGGATGTTTACATCATCCCGTATCATGTCACCGACCCGTGGGGCTTAAGCTCTAACACGGCCTTCTTCCATATCGTGCATGAGCTTTCCGTCGGTCAGGTCATCTCGTCCAATGGTTCATTGGATACCGTTGTCAGAGACCCCGTGCAGAAGATGTGGCTACCGGCCAACTTCAAATTCAGCGGTTCACTGATGGATCAACGCAAGGTTAAGACCGTCACTAACCCGCTTTATGAGTCGAGTGGTTTACAGGGTGTAAACCCGTTGTATTGCGGTGAGACAGACCATTTGCGCGCCGTTAGTCCACCCTCAAGCTGCACCTGTAAGAGTGGTTATTCGGGCGCAGACTGCGGCATCCAAATCACTAATGTGCCGGGCGGGACGCTCAAGATGGTTCAGACCATGCCGCCGGTTATGTTCACCGACGCGGATACATTGAGCTTCGAGTTCGTCGTCAACTCGCATACATCGGCGTTCGATCTGAGCCGTATGAGCGCCAAAGTTTCTGTGGTTGGCACGAGTATCGTGTTCACCTGTAGCGCCAGTTCAGAGTTGCTGTCGCATGAATTGGCGCATGTCGTACAGCAGAGTTGCACTCGTCCGGTGGGAGACCCCATCCCCGGCGGCGCGCCCGTGACCTTAAAGGCGATCATCACCTATAAGACCAGTAATGGCACTGGTACGGGGACGGGCAAGGTCAGTCTACAAGACTTCCATTTCGTCGTTAACGGGCAGACGGGCTTCTCACGTCCCGGCGACGTGTTTGCTGGAAGCTCGAGTAGTCGGCTGCCGTTGCCGCCTTCGCAATAAAAATCATACAGCCTCAGCCCCTTTTCATTTAGGAGAGGGGCTGAGATTGCCCACCAATGGGTTGGCTCATGTTCGCGCTGATAGCTGGTAGATGAAAGCGCTACGGGGCTTGCCACAATAGGTGAGACAAGTTTGCCTCAGAAGTCTAATGAAGAAATGACCGGCGAAAAATTAAAACACCCTATCTTATCGACAGGGTGTTTTAATTTAGAAGTTTAGCGAATGCAGTCCTGACGATTCGCTTTACTGATTTTGCAACGAGATCGCCGCGATCTTGCTGAAAGTCTCGGCGTCACGCACGGCGATGTCGGCCAGAATCTTGCGATCCAGTTCAACACCGGCCTTCTTCAGGCCATAGATGAGGCGGCTGTAGCTCAAGCCGTTGATGCGGGCAGCTGCGTTGATGCGGATGATCCACAGTTCACGCATACGGCGAGCGCGTTGCTTGCGGTCACGGTACGAATAGAAGAAGGACTTCAGGAAGGCTTCCATCGAACGCTTCCACAAGCGCCCGCGTGAGCCAAACTGACCCTTTACCATTGCACGGATTTTATTATGGCGGCGGCGGCGGACGACGCCGGTCTTAGTACGAGCCATGGGTTAACCCTCGGTTCAACTTAGAGCCATCAAGAGCAAACCTAGCCGATGCATAGGCCGCCAACATGACGGGTGAACGGACGATAGAAAAAGAGCCGGCTTAGGGTTAAGCCGGCGGGTTGGCCTTATAGCGCTTCAAGTAGGGGACGAGGCGACGAATACGCTTGATTTGCCCCGAGCCAATCACGGCTTGGGACTTCGAGAGCATCGACTTTACGCGCTGGCTCTTACGGCGACGGAAATGGCTCTTGCCACCCTTCGTCCGCATGAGTTTGCCCGTGCCGGTCATCTTGAACCGCTTGACGGTTGCTTTGTGTGTCTTGAGTTTGTACTTTTTAGCCACGTCGAAATCTCCGCAGGACTGCGTTTACTTCTTTGGTTATCCCAGCGGGGCCAGCGTCATGGTCATGGTGTTGCCCTCAAGCGTCGCAGATTGCTCAACTTGGGAGACATCTTTCATATCCTCCAGAATACGGAGGAGACGATCACGACCAATCTCAGTGTGTAGGTTTTGGCGACCACGGAATCGGATGCTAAAGCGGACTTTGTTGCCCTCTTGCAACCACTTACGCGCATCTTCCATCTTAAAGCCAAGATGGTAATCATCCGTACCGGGATTCAGCCGCACTTGCTTGACTTCGACGACTCGTTGAGCCTTCTTAGCTTTGCGCTCGCGCCGCTGCTTCTCGTATTGGAATTTGCCGAAATCCATAATGCGGCAAACGGGCGGGACGGCGGTAGGCGCGACCTCCACAAGGTCGAGTTCTACTGACTCGGCCATCTCTAAGGCGCGCACAAACGACACGACGCCCACATTCTCATTATCTTGATCAATGAGACGGACTTCGCGCGCACGGATCTGACGATTGATGCGATATTCCGGGTTGTTA
>DAOTTP010000276.1:0-8102 GCA_034437835.1 Anaerolineae bacterium
CGCTCTTGCCATCAGTTCAGGCGCACAGCACGACCCAAGACCAGAAACAGCAACCTGCCGCCTAACGACGCCCCCTCACCCACAAGCGGCGGGGGGCTTAAATCTTCCCGCACACCCTGTAAAATGATGAGTCCTGAGATGGGGTAAAACCTGTCTCAGGATTTTTTGTTTGGGACGGTGAACCTCACCCCCTAGCCCCTCTCCCTGAGAGAGGAGGAATCACGGGCGGCATTATCGCGTCCATCAAAGGAACTTTAAGCCCCTCTCCTAGGGTTGGGGTGAGGTCGCCAAAGGGGGCTACGCCCCCCTGCACCCCCCACAGAAAAGCAGAGAACCAGAGACCAGAAATCAGAGGACAGAAAACAGAGCTATCCTTCACTCCGTTCAGGAAGAGCGCACACAACGAAAACCGATACTGACATTGTAGCTATCGTTGTAGTTACGGAGAGCAGCGCGGAAATTATCGGTAAAATTGAAGTTCCAAGAGCCGCCCCGCACCACACGATGCACATTTGTTCTATCACCCGTATCTGGTTCACGGCTGCCATCCACCCGATACGGATACGGCTCATATACCGACGCGCACCACTCCCATACGTTCCCGCTGAGGTGCAACGCACCCACCCAACTCACGCCTTCCAGTTTGCTGGTCACGGCATTGGGCTGGTTGCCGCTATTTTCGCTCCAAACCGCTTTGTTCCCGTCCCACTCGTTTCCCCACGGGTAAACAAGGTTATCCACCCCCCGCGCCGCATATTCCCATTCGCGCTCGGTCGGCAGACGACAGCCCGCCCATAGCGCGAACTTTTGGCACTCAAACCAACTCACCCCGACCACTGGCGCGTTCGCCATTTGGGGGTCGTTGTACCATTTCAGCGCGCTCTTTCCTACGGGTTCTTTGACCGCGCCCGCCTTCACGCCTAGCTTCCACTGCGTGTTGGTCACAGGCGTTTGCGCGATGTAGTACGGCTTATCGAAAGTCTGCGCGTGGATGGGTTTTTCACTGTCATATTTATCGCTCCCCATCTGAAATGTGCCGGTCGGGACAAGGCAAAAGCGCATGTCGGGGATTTTCAGGTCTGGAAAGGTCGTGATGTACGGTTTCCAGTCAGCGTTGCGCTTGCCGGTCTTGTGAGACTCACGAGCATGGGTTAGGGCGTCTTTCACAGGGTCTGGTTTGGGTGCAACATCCTTCTTTTGATCCGCTGGCCTCTCAATTCGGCTCAAAAAGTCTTGCGCCCGTCTCAATTGTCGCCCAATCATCACGTCATCGCGCTTAATGAGTCGCGCCAGCATTTCTGGGACATCCGCCTGAAACTCTCGCGCCTCGTACAAATCTTCAATTTCCATCAATAACAAACGCTGGTCGTTCTCACTGACCGTCAGGCGCGTAATCTTGTCAAACACCACGCCGACTGGATTCAAAGGGACTTCCGGCGGCTCTGGCAACGGGTCAGGCAATGGCAAAGCAGTCGGTAGATTGCGAATGCTGATTTTCAGCGCCTTTTGTTGTTCACGGGTACGCTGGATGTAATTGACCAATTGTGCCTCTTGGAGTTCTCGCGGCAAGTCACGAACCTCCACCGTGTCCACCATCAAAGGCAAAATGGGTTTACCTAATTTCAGTGCATAGTCGTATTCGCGCAAACAGGGGACAGAAGCCAGCATTTGCGGACTAAGCGCACAGATGAAAATCTGGCAGGTTCTGATGTTTTCAAGGATGCGATTCCACCATTTTTGGCCGCCCATCCCTTTGAGTTCATCGTCATACCATATTTCTACGTCATCTAATAGCACATCTAAATCGGCAACGAGTTCTTTGATAAAGGCGTGGTTTTTGCTACTGTAACTGATGAATATTTTAATCATGGGTCTCACATCGCGGGTGTCGTCGTCTCAGGCGGCTATCATATCCCATCCCCCGCCCCAATCGCCACACAGACAAAAGCCCCGCAAGGGCAAACGTCGCGGACACGTCAATGCCGTGTCCCTACCGGTCACGATGTTTTTTATTGTAGGGATATGGCAGTGCCATATCCGCCATCCTAGCCTGAAAAAAAACAAAACCAACCGGAAAAACGGTATAACGACCTTTAAGACTGTTGCGGGATTCGCACCTCGGCGCGGTCCCCGACCAGACGCTTAAAACGCTCGGCGTCGCCAATATTCACCCCGCCAGCGCCCCAATTACACGGGATGACATAACGCGGGCGCATCTCGCGCACTAATTCCGCCGCCGATTCCGGCGTCAGCGTCCCCATCCCATCAATCGGCAAGATGACGATGTCCGGCGCGATATTTCGCATCTCTGGGATGACCTCGGTATCGCCCGCGTAATAGATGTCGTAGAAATTCAGCGAAATCAAGAAGCCGAGTCCGCCGTCCTCGCGCTTATGCACGCTGCTGCTGGTCGAATAGGCTGGTAATGCCGTGATTCGCGCCCTATCTATGACCTTGCTATGGAACGGCATCAGCACTTCTACCCCCGGCATCTGATCGGCCACCTGCTGATTGCCCAGAATCAGCGTCGAAGGCGAACTCACCCGCTCGATGTCCGGCGGCGAAAAATGCTCAAAATGTGCGTGAGAGACCAAGACGACATCGGCCAAAAATGTCACGCCGGATACGCGCCACGGGTTGACATAAATCAGCGGATGCCCCTGAATCATGAAGCTCCCATAGCCCAACCATTGAATCTGGTCAATCATAGCGCATCAACGGCACGCATTAATCGCGTCGCGCAATTGACGCGCCGCCTCAGCCGGATTATCAGCAAAGATAATCCCGCGTGAAGCGTTGATAATCAGGCCGCGCCCGACGCGATTGCGCCCCAATTGGACGGTCTGCTCAACGCTCCCGCCCTGCGTCCCAATCCCCGGCACGAGCAAGGTCATCTCCCCGACAATCGCCCGCACCTCGCGCAATTCTTCGGGGTAAGTCGCGCCCATCACCAACATGCAATTGCCGTTGACGTTCCACCGGTCACGCACGCGCTCGGCGATAATTTTCCAGACCGGCTTACCTTCCACACTCAGGGATTGGATTTCGCCTGAGCCGGGATTCGAGGTGCGGCACAGCAAAATACAGGCCTTGTCCTCACGATCTAAAAATGGCTTGAGCGCCTCGCCGCCCAAATATGGGTTGAGCGTCACCGCATCGAAATTCAGCAAGTCGAAAATCGCCCGCACATAACCGTCATTGGTCGTGCTGATGTCCGCCCGTTTCGCGTCGCAAATGGTCAACATATCGGGGTAGTTTTCGCGCAGATAATCCACCGTCATGCGGAGGTCATGCCAACCGTCCGCGCCGCGCCCTTCATAAAACGCCATATTCGGTTTATAAGCCGCCGCGTATGGCGCGGTCTGGTCGATAATCCACTTGTTGAAGGCGAATTGCGGGTACGGGTCAGAGGCGAATTGGGCGGGGATACGCGCCGGGTCTGGGTCTAAGCCCACGCACAACAGGGAATTGGCGTCTTCGGCACGCCCCTCATATTTCTTCAAGACTTCGTTCATGCACGCCCCCTCGACTGCCACTCAACGGGGTTTGATAACCACCCCATCAGCACTGCCAACTGGTCATTATCTATGTTGCCCGACGAGAGCAAACGCGGCAACAAGTCATCAAACCCCGCGAGGATGTGCAGAGTCACGCCCGCTTCTGCGAACGCTTGCCATGATTCCGGGAAGCCGTAACTGGTGATGGCGAGGCAGTGGTCAACGATAGCGCCCGCCTCACGCAAGGCCTCTACGCCCGACAAGCTGCTGCCGCCGGTACTAATTTGGTCTTCAATCAAGATGACTTGCCGCCCAGTCACATCGCCGCCTTCAATACGCTGCTTGAGGCCGTGGTCTTTGGGTTGTTTGCGGACGAACACCGACGGCGCGCCCAACTCATAGGCCAAGACCGAACTATGCGGGATGCCCGCCGTCTCAATGCCCGCGATGACCGGATTATCTAAGCGCAGACCGGTGACGATTTCTTGCAGCCCCGCGACCACAACTCGCCATGATTCTGGGTTCATCAAAAGCTTACGGTTATCCAGATAGACCGGCGACAGGATGCCGGACTTAAACGTGCGGGGTTCATCAAACGCCAACCCCACCACCCCTGCCGCGATGAGTGCATCCGCGACCTGTTGTTTTCTCTCACTCATCGGTTTTCCACCCTTTATTCCGTCAGCAGACACAGCAGCGCCGTGTCCCTAGCATGTCTTTGATTTTGACCCATGTTCAAATTACGTGTGTAGGGACGGCATTCTTGCCGTCCGTTTTCGGAACGGGCAGCGGACGCCCAGAAGGGCGTCCCTACAGTCACCGTCATTTCACATCGTCTGAACATGAGTCTTAATTTTTTGATATTCCGCCGCAATCAGCGCCGGAGCCAATGGCCCGCGATAGACCAGCGCCGACCAAATTTGAACTGCATTTGCGCCCGCCTCAGTATAGGCCGAAACCGCTTCACCATTCAACCCGCCGCCGCACCCGATCAGGTCAAACGTGAACCGCCCCGCCATCCGCGCCGCCGCAAATCCTTTGACAATTTCCAGCGCATGAGGGAATAACCGTCCGCCCGCCAAGCCCGCATTCACCGTCAAACCCGGCGCGGGCGCAGCCAGTGTATTGGTCGCCACGACAGCCCGCACCCCCACCCAATCAAAAACCATCGCCAATGCCGTGATTTGCGCCGCGCTTAAATCTGGGCTGACCTTGACCCATAACGGGATGTCGCCCAGTTTTTCAATCAGCGTCGCGCACAGCAACCGCGCCAACAGCTCAGATTGCTGGCCGCGTGGGTCGGCCTCGGTATTCGGGCAACTCAGATTCAGCGTCACCCACGCCGGTTTTATCCCCGCCGCAAGGAAAAAGCCCAATGCCTCGGTCACTTCCTCGCATTGACGTTCCGGCTCGTCGACTCCGGGCGTGGTCGCCAAACTAATCCCGAAAATTTTGGGCAACGGCTTGTCTTTGAGGAAGGCCGACGCCGCCCGTGCGCCCGGATTCTTGAGTCCGACCCGATTCTGAGTTGATTGAGTCGCCACATCGCGCCATAAAACCGGCGACGGGTTGCCGATACGCGGATGACGGGTAAATGACCCAAACTCTACTGCGCCGGATAGTAATGGGACGCTCCGCCATCCGGGGATAATCTGGACTCCGCGGTCAACAGCGTCTAACGCCGCCGTTTCATCTGCAAGCCCGTGACCTTTGACCAAGCCAGCCGCCACCATCACGGGCGAGTCCAGCGTCACGCCGCCCACCGTCACCGGTTGCGGAGTCCGAGTCGCCCATCCCATCAGACGCGCCAGCGCGGGTAATTTATCCAACGCGCCTAGCACCGTAATCGCGCTCTCGTGCGCTGATTCCGGCGTCTGACGAAAAAACAGCGGGCGCATCAGGCCATAGCCCGCCGCATATAGGCCGCGCCCGATGCGCCGTAGGTCAGGCATAAGCGTTCACCCCAAACCCCGGCAACACGGTCACTTTTTGCCCGTCATAGACTTGCGTCCCGCGTATCCACGTCTCAACCACCCGCGCAGTGACTCGCGTCCCCTCAAATGGCGACCATTTCGGTTTGGTCAACATCCGCGAGTTGGTCAAAATATGCTCGGCCTCAAGGTCAATCACGGTATAGGTATCGGCTGAGGCAGTGAGTCCCCAAATGCTACGCGGTCCTTCGCTGACCAGATAAATTGCACGCTCCAAAGACAGCGCCCCGACGTTAACCGCGCTGAACAATAGCGGCAGAGTCGTCTCTAGCCCCGGCACGCCATACGGTGGGTTGTCGCTAAGTTTTTCCTCACGAGTGTGCGGCGCGTGGTCGCTCTCGACGCAATCGACCACCCCGTTTGTGATGGCCTCCCATAAGGCCGTGCGGTCTGCGCGGGTCTTGAGGGTCGGTTTCATCCAGCCGAACGCCCCCAAAACATCTAGGTTGGACTCGTCAAGCCAGAGGTGATGGGGGCAGACCCCTACCGTAATCGGCAGCCCTTCGGCTTTGGCATCGGTCAACAGCCGCATCTCATGGGCGGTGCTGATATGACAGAAGTGAGTCCGCCGCCCATACTCGCGCACCAAACTCAAGACCTCTCCCACCGTGTCGCCTTCCGCGTGGACGGCAATCGGGTTAAGCGACTCCCACCCCGCGAAATGTTTGGCGCGAATGGCTTGGTCTTCAATCAAGAGATGGCCGGTGGTGTCGTTGCAGAACATTTTTATCCCGCACACATCGGCGTAGACCTCACGGAATGAGACGGTGTTATCGTCCGCGCTCGCGCCGTAATATACGCCCCAATCGCAGACCGCTTGTGCGCTGATGGCGTCTAATTTGACGCGCAACGCTTCTGGGGTCAATGTGGCCGGCGTGGTATTGGGCATGTCACATACCAAACTATACCCGCCAGCCACTGCCGCGCAGGTTTCGGTATAGAAATCGCCCTTGTGCGACCACGCCATCCCGCGCAGATGCACATGCGGGTCGGTCACGCCATGAATGGTTATCAATCTAGACATCTGCCCCCAACACCTTCGCTAAAAGCGCCATGCGGACGTACATCCCGTTTTCCATCTGCTGAAAATAGACCGTGCGCGGGTTTTGGTCAAGGATATCATGGTCGTTATACGTCCCCATCTCGTGCTTGCGCGGGAGCGGGTGCATCAAAATCACATCGCGCTTACATTGATTCAGCACCGCCGGGGTCATGATGAAGGTGTCGCGCACGGCCTCATAATCCGCCTTGCGTGCGAAGCGCTCATCTTGAATCCGCGTCCAGTAGACCACATCGGACTCGCCCAAAACCTCGTGTAAATCACTGGTTTCATAAACCTCTATGCCGCGCCCCTGTACAAAATCCAAGACCGTATCCGGCATCTTGAGCGACGGCGGCGACACGAAACACAATTTGACGTTTTTGGCCTCGTCCAGCGCCAGTAATTTCGCCAGCGAATGGACGGTACGCCCGTACATCAAATCGCCCACCAATGTGATGGTCAGGTTATCGAGCGAGCCTTTTTGGTCGGCGATGGTAAATAGGTCGAGCAGCCCCTGAGTCGGATGCTCACCGATGCCGTCCCCGCCGCTGACGACCACACACGGCTTGAGGATTTTCTCGTTCAGCCGGTCAAGATAATAGGCGGCCTGAAATGACGAGCCTTCTGACGGGTGGCGCAATGTGATCAGGTCGGCATAACATCCGGCGGCGCGGATGGTATCGGCCAGATTTTCGCCCTTATACACCGACGAGAACTGCATCCCGTTCGAGCCGAAAATCACCGACCCGCCTAGCCGTCGCATGGCCGCCTGAAACGACATATCGGTGCGCGTGCTGGACTCATAAAAAAGGGACGCCATAATGCGTCCCTCACACAACTTCACAACCTCACCATCACGCCGAAGCACGCGCTCTCTGAGTGCGGTGGCGGTTCGCATCACAGAGTCGAGGTCGGTTTTTTCAAATTGTTCGACGGTGATGATATGCTTCCCGGCGAAATCTCCGGCAATCTTAGGGGGTTGATATAAATGGCGGAATTGGGCAGACGGGCGAACATCCAACGCGACATCGTTCATAGGTTTTTAGGCATCCCCTTGTGGCGCGTCTGGGCAGAGCCGACGCAAATATTCCCATGTGTAAATGCCGGTATGATGGCCGTCGTCCCAGACCGGCTGAATGGCGTAATTTCCAACCATTTCCAACGTCTCGACCTTATATGACCGCTTGGGAATCAACACGAGGAGGTTGTCGGGGTCAAATTCTCGCCCCATGCGGCTATGTCCGCCGCGACATTCCACACACGGGCAGGCTTCACGCAATTGCGGCAGCGGATAATCGCACGCCGCGCCATCTGACCATGTGATGTTGAGGATTCCGGTAGTCTTGTTGAGCGTAATACCCGTTGGGCGGGTTTTATTGGGGAACATCGACTCATCTCCACAGCACGTACCGGGAGGTCATGATAGCACGGCGCGGGTGGGAAAGTAAGAGTTAGGCTATAATATGCGAAACGTCGAATGATGCGATTTTGACCACACGACACGAGAAATTTTGTAGGGGCGCGGCTTGCCCGCCCGTCAATGCTAGGAGAAGTTCGCATGACTCTGATAAC
>DAOTTP010000277.1:0-17362 GCA_034437835.1 Anaerolineae bacterium
TCAAGTGCGCGCTCTGGGATGGGGGCTTGCGGCGCACCACTCCACAGCGAGCGTCCGACGCCTACTTGGGGGTTGTTTCGCCGTTCCCCGGTGGATTGATACGGCACAGTGAGTCCGAATCCGTCAGTCAAACGAATTTTAAGAATAACACAAGGGCGCGGGATTGGGTAGGTGCGGTGGGCAGTCGCCAGTTAAGGCTGTGTTAGCGGCGGAAAAATGGAAATTCACCCCCTTAGCGCATAAAATCATAACGTTTCATGCGCCATCCCAAATCTGCTTTGTGAGAAAGAGACTGTCCCGATGAGTGAATATCAATACTACGAATTCCAAACCCTAGACCATCCCATGACGCCCGAAGCTTTAGCCGAGATGCGTAGCCTGTCGTCACGGGTGCAACTCACCCCAACCAGCGCGAAATTCACGTACAACTATGGGAATTTTCGGGGTGATCCGTATAACATCCTCGCACAACATTTTGATGCAATGCTCTATATCACCAATTGGGGGACGCGCCAACTCATGTTTCGTTTCCCTCAGAAAACCATCCCCGCCGAGGTCATGGCCGCGTATCAACACCCCAACGGCCTAACATGGTCTGCCGAGGGCGGATACATCATCTTGAACATCGAACGCGACAATGAAAATGGTGACAGCGATTGGCTGGATGATGACGGACTCTTGGGTGGCTTAACTCAAGCGCGTAACGACATCTTAAGCGGGGATTACCGTGCGCTATACCTAGCATGGCTGGTAGCAGCTGAATCTGAGCCTGAGGAATATGACGATGATGACGATGAGGGGGAAGAAGATAGCGAGGAATTAAGAGAAGCGCCCGTCCCACCCGGCCTAAAAACACTCTCGTCCACGTTGAAAAACATCATGGTTTTCTTTGAAATCGACCCGAATCTGGTGAAAGCCGCCGCCCAAACCAGCCCCGCCGCCGAAAAGTTGACCCAAAAACTCGGCGAAAGCATTAGCTTGTTATCTGACGCGGAAAAACACGACTTCCTGCGGCGGTTATTGGACGGTGAACCCCGTCTGAATATCGCGCTCACCCATCGGTTGCGTGAGTTGTCTGGCGCGGGTAACGCTCAATTGCCTAGCGGCGAACGTCGCACCTTCCGTCAACTGGTCGATGTATCGGAGGCACTATGGGATCAACAACAGGCAGCCGAAAAACAAAAATCTGAGCAAGCTCACCTAAAGAAACTGGAATCGCTCGCCCCTCAAGAGGCGCAATTATGGGCGAAAGTGGCCGAATTGATTGCCGAGAAAAAGGTGCGGGCTTACGACGAGGCAATCCCTCACTTAGTGAACTTGCGCGACCTGCTCACGCATCAGGGGCGTGTCGCCGAATTTCAGGCCAAACTCACTGCGATTAAAACCCAGTATCCAACCCTCACTGGGCTTCACACTCGCTTGCGAGATAACAAGCTTCAGTAAATCACGAAATTGCATAGTTCAATACCTTCGCCAATTTTGATTATCGTGGACAACGCCCGCGTTGTCCCTACAAATTCTCGCGGCGAAGGTATTGTGTTATGGCTAGTTTATCTTCTTGACAGATTACCAGCGGCTTTTACGCGACTCCTTCAGTAATAGCGGCGAACTGGCGCTCGTATAGACGGGCGTATAGGCCGCCCTTTGCAATCAGTTCATCGTGCGTGCCGACCTCAACCACGCGACCTTCTTCCAGCGCGACAATCCGATCCGCCACGCGCACGGTAGATAGGCGATGGGCGATGATCACCGTGGTGCGATTCTGCATCAGACGACCCAGCGCCTCTTGTACCAGATGCTCGGATTCGCTGTCGAGACTGCTGGTAGCCTCATCCAACAGTAGGATTCGCGGGTCTTTCAGGATGGCGCGGGCGATGGCGACACGCTGACGTTGCCCGCCACTGAGTTTTGTCCCGCGTTCGCCGACCACTGTCTCGTATTGATTCGGCAGCCCCATGATGAAATCGTGCGCGTTAGCGGCTTTGGCCGCGTCGATAAGTTCCGACTCGTTGGCTTCCAAGCGCCCATACAAAATATTCTCGCGGATTGTGCCGCCGAATAGCAAAGTCTCTTGCGGCACAATGCCGATTTGCTTCCGCACGCTGGCTTGGGTCAATGTCCGCACGTCTACCCCATCCATTTTGACCGTCCCCGCCGATGGGTCATAAAAGCGTGGGATGAGGTTAAACATGGTGGTCTTGCCGGCTCCACTCGGCCCGACCAACGCGACAATCTCCCCCGGCGCGATGTCTAATGTGACCTCATGTAGCACCTCATGGTCGCCTTCATAACTGAAGGTCACGCCGTCCAGCGTGATACGCCCTTCGGCGCGACTGACCGCGACGGCGTTGGGCGCGTCTTTGACATCCGGCTGCGTATCGAGGATTTGGAACACGCGCTTGGTCGCGCCTAATGCCGATTGGAACTGAGTATAAATCCCGACCAGCGAGAAGAAACTTCCGGCTACCGTCACGCCGTAAAACAAAAATGTGATGAGTTCGCCGCCGGTCAGCCGACCCTCTAGCACCTCGCGCCCGCCAAACCACAAGAATCCGGCCAGCGACCCGAACGCGACAAACCCCATCACCGCGCCGAAAATCGCATTCAGGCGAGCGAGGACGAGCGCGGTCTTGAGCGCATCGCGGATGGCGGTCACATAGCGCCCGACCTCGAATCCTTCGCGGACAAAACTCTTGACCTCGCGGATGTTTTGGAAGGTTTCCTCAGTCACGACGGTGGAATCAGCGATTTGGTCTTGGACTTGAGTCGAGAGTTTGCGGACATAGCGCCCGAACCCGAATCCGGCCACCGCGATAATCGGGATCAAGATGACGATGAACAGGCTCAGACGCCAATTCAGCGCGAGCATCAAAAGTAGCGAACCAATCAGGATGAACGACTGCTGCAATAGGGTGTTCAGGTTATTGGTCAACACCGTCCGCATGGTCGTGACATCAGAGGAGATGCGCGAGACCAACTCCCCGACCCGCCGCGAGGTGAAAAACCCCATCGAAAGCTGATTCAGGTGCGTAAAAACCTGCGTCCGCAAGTCCGTCACGATATTCTCGCCGACGTAATTCAGGTTAAACGACTCGACCAATGTGGTACACGAACGCAGCAAAAATATCCCCAGTAGCGCCAATGTGATTTTGTTAAGCAAGTCATAATTGGCCGCCGTCAGCACCGAGTCCACCACATCCCCGATGACGGCTGGGAAAACGAGGCTGAGTCCGGCACTAAAAATCAATGCGACAAACGCCAGCGCGAGTCGGGCTTTATAGGGCGAAAGATAACCAATCATTCGACGCCATTGGGTCGAGACATCTTTGAGGTCGTCGAGGTTTTCATCCGAGTTTGGGTTGGCGCCACGCGCCCGCCGCCGCATCATCATGGGAAATTATCCTAAGGGTTATAGGAAAAGGGTATCAAAACATGGCGCTGAGTCTATCACCGCCGTATATGTTATACGTAGGATACGGATGAGGGTTCTAACGAGTTGAATCGCTCTGCGATCTACAATTGGGGAATCCCGCTATTGCCTGTTTAGGGACACGCCACTGCCGTGTCCCTTTTGCTTATGCTATGCTTACCGGCGTGCAGGCGTCGTGAGGATAAATAACACATGACCACTCTGATTACCGGCGGGGCAGGGTTTATCGGCAGCCAGTTGGCGCGTTCGCTATTGGCGCAAGGCGAGTCCATCGTCGTGCTGGATAACCTCGACCCGTATTATGATGTCGCGCTCAAGCGTGAGAACCTCGCCGCGCTGAACGATGTCCCGTTCTATCAAGGCGATGTGCGCGACGCGAGTTTAATCAACAAAATTCTGAGCGACCATAAAATCACCCGAATCGCCCATCTCGCGGCATTGGCCGGGGTACGTGCCAGCGTCGAAAACGGCCCTTTATATGCGGATGTCAACACCCACGGCAGCGTGATTTTGATGGACGCCGCCCGTAAGCACGGCGTCGAGCAATTCATGCTGGCCTCGACTTCCTCGATTTATGGCGATACGCAAAATATCCCGTTCCAAGAGGATGACGCGCCGGATTTCCCGCTATCGTCTTATGCCGCCAGCAAACGCGCCGCTGAGATTTTCGCGCACAGTTATCATCATCTTTTTGGCTTAAATGTGACCGTGCTGCGGTTTTTCAACGTTTATGGCCCGCACGGACGCCCCGATATGATGCCCATGCGCGTGATTGATAACATCCTAAATCACAAGCCCATCATGCTCTATGACGGCGGGGTGTTGAAGCGTGACTGGACATATATTGATGATGTGGTGGACGGCGTGACCGCCGCGCTAAATACGCCAGACGGCTACTCTATTTTGAATGTCGGTTGTGGTCAGCCGATTGCGCTGAATGATTTCATCCAGATTTACGAGGAACTCATCGGGCAATCGGCCATCACCGAAATTGTGCCGCGCCCCATCACCGAGCCACTGATTACCTACTGCGACAACACCCGCGCCCGTGAGAAACTTGGCTTTGATCCCAAAGTCTCGCTGGTAGACGGCCTATCGCGCACATGGGCATGGGTACGCGAACGACGCGGAACATAGCCTGATAGCACGCATCCCCTTGTGAATAAATTCCCGATTTGACAGGCCGACTATCTCGCGTTCAAATTGTTATGACATTAAGATGTTTTGTCACTAGGGATGCTATTCGATGCTGACGATTATTTTTCTGCTGTTGACCGTGGTGCAGGTCGTTTGTTTGGGGTTTGCGTTGCGTCATTATCAAAAGACGCGCTCACTGTATGACCTTTTGCCCGTCATCGTAATTACCGGCTTGGTCTATGACAATCTGGTGATTGCGATGGGCGGGTTTATCGGGGCGGGGGAGCCACTCAAGGCGTTGAACGCGCCGCGTTTTGTCATCCACGGGTTGGCGACGCCGCTGCTCATGATTTGGGGATTCGGGGTCGCACGACGCGCTGGGTTGGGATGGGCGCAGAGTCGGCGCAATCACATCATCATGTGTACAGCGGCGACGTTATTAATCGCCCTCGGCCTATACTCTGATGTCATCCGTCTGGACTTAGTATTGAAGGTCGAGCAAGGAATCACCCGCTACGTCAATATCGGCGGGATCAAAGGCCCACCAATTCCGTCGATTATCACCATTATTGTGTTAATCGTGATTGGGATTGGCATTTGGCGTAAGGGCAAATCGGCGGGCTTAGCGGTGGGCAGTACGCTGATGTTCATCGGTGCGATGGCGGGGACGGCGCTGCTGGGTGTCGGTAACGCCGCCGAAATCGCCATGTCCGCCGGGATATTATCCGGCCAACGGGTGAAGTGACTATTTCCCCAAGCACGCGCTGAGGGCGGCCAGCAGATTCTCGACATCTTCCGGCGTGTTATACGCTTGGATCGAGACGCGCACAAATGTCCGCCCGCCCCAGACCGTCACCGGCACTTCAACCCGGTGTTCGTCATATAGGCGGCGCTTGAGTGTGGCGGCATCCGTCCCAACTGGCATCTCGCACAGCGCCATTTGCGTATAATTCGACGGCGGAACCGGTAGCGGCATCCCCGTTAGGGCGCTGATTTGCGCCTGCGCCTGTACCGCCAATTGATGACAGCGAACGCGCACCGCGTCCCAGTCGTGGTCTTTTTGGAATTGGATGGCGGCAGGGGCGCTCAGGAACGCCGAGATGTCCCGCGTCCCTTGATATTGGTGGCGCTGACCTAAAAGGCTGTCCGGCATAAACGATAGCATCGGCGTGACTTCTTCGGCATAGCCCCAGCTAATCACCAGCGCGTCCAGCATGGCGTGATGTTCGCGGCGGGCGTGGAAAAACGCGCAACCCTTCGGCGCACACACCCATTTATGCAGATTCCCTGTATAGAAATCCGCGCCCAACGCCTCAAGATTCAACGGGATTTGCCCCGGCGCGTGCGCCCCGTCAATGAAGGTCAGGATTCCACGCTCACGGCAGCGGCGCACCAATTCCTCCATCGGGAAGGTGATGGCCGTCGGTGAAGTGATATGGCTGATATAAAACATCTTGGTCTTATCAGTCACGCCCGCCCAAATGCGCTCAATCACGTCCTCATCAGACGGCAACGGGAGCGGGACGTGCTGGGCGACGATTTTCGCGCCAGTACGGTCACAAGCCCACTTCCAGACATTCATGCACGCGCCATATTCATGGTCGGTGGTCAAGATTTCGTCCCCGGGCTGAAGGTCGAGCGATCTGATGACGATGTTGGCCGCCCACGTCGCATTGATCACGAAAATCAGGTCGGCGGGGTCGCAGGTCAGATAATCGGCAACCGCCTTACGCGCCTCATAAATCAGGGTGTCGTGGCGGCGTCCGAGGAATTCCACTGGCTGGCGTTCCATCAGAAGTTGCCAGCGTTGCGACTCTTCAAACACGACTTTGGGGGTCGCGCCAAATGAGCCGTGGTTCAAAAATGTCACAGATGGGTCGAGCAAAAACAAGTCGCGCATAGGGGGTTGGTTTCCTGTAGGGACACGGCCTGACGTGTCCGCCAAAGATTTCTGTAGGGACACGGCACTGACGTGTCCGCCCAAGATTTTTGTAGGGACACGGCTTGACGTGTCCGCCAAAGATTTCTGTAGGGACACGGCACTGACGTGTCCGCCAACGATTTCTGTAGGGACACGGCCTGACGTGTCCGCCAACATATCCAGTAGCATAACGCGACGGTATCAGAAGGCAAACAACCAATCATGCGCCTCTATCCCGTCCAATTCGGTTTATGTACGGACAGGATATAAGCGAACAACGCGGGCGTTGTCCCTACGAAATGACAAATTCTGTAGGGACGCGGCCTGCCGTGTCCTCATTTTGGGTGCTATACTCAAGGCTCAACACTCAGGATTCATCACTCAAAAATGACCGTATCCCCCTTAATCCTCTCGCGTTTTCAGGCCAAAGACCTGCTCCGCGCACGCAAGGCGACCACTCCCAGCGTCGAAACATCGGCTGACCTCAACCTGACGCGCATCATGGCGACGCTTGACCCAGACGGCGTATCGTTCGCCAACAATACCCGTGCGACATGGGAACAAATCAACTTCATTGCAGACGATGAAACCCACTGCTTCGCGCAAGATGAAGATGGCGACTTCGCCAAAATCATGACCTTCAGCGCCGATACCCGCCGCGCTGTCGTGCTATATGCGACTTCCAAAGCGCCGACGATGGTACTGGCCGGTTTCCCGATGCACCGCATCAAAAATACCGACCCGTGGGCGGATACCCAAGCAAAAATCCGCGCCGCCACCCCCATCAGCGGGGATGTGTTGGACACCTGTACCGGACTCGGCTATACCGCCAGTGAAGCCAGTCGGACGGCGCATCACCTGACCACCTGTGAGCTAGACCCCGGCGTGTTGGAAGTCTGCGCCCAGAATCCGTGGTCGCAAGGGATTTTCAATAACCCCAAAATCACCCAGAAAATCGGCGACATCCTCGATTTGATTGAAGATTTCGATGATGGACAGTTCAACCGTGTGATTCACGACCCCCCAACCGTCGCGATGGCAGGCGACTTGTATAGCGGGGATTTTTACCGCGAATTGTTCCGCGTGACGCGCAAAGGCGGGCGGGTATTTCACTATATCGGCGACCCGCGTAGTGCAATTGGTTCACGGACGACGCGGGGGGTGGTGCGCCGCCTCCAAGAGGTCGGATTCCGTGAGGTACGCCCCGCCGCTGCTGCCTATGGCGTCGTGGCGATAAAATAGAAACACAAATGTTGCACCACTGACAAAACAAAAAGCGCCGACTCCCTCATCAAGACTCGGCACTCAGGGCGACCCGTGGGTCGCCCCTACTGATATGTGAAATTAGCCCGTGACACTCAGGTCGCCGAGGGCGTCCATCATGTCGTGGAACTGCTGGATATAAAGCTGCTGCTTGCTGTCGCTCATCGCAACCGGCGGATTGGGGTGGACTTCGACCATCAACCCCTCAACGCCCAACGCCTTAGACGCCTTCGCCATCGGGATAGCGATGTCACGCCGCCCCGCGCTGTGGCTGATGTCGATGATGATGGGCAGGTGCGTCTCCAACTTCAAGGCCGCCACCGCGCCGATGTCTAAGCCCGCCCGCGTCCATTTTTCGAACGTGCGGATGCCGCGCTCAATCAATATGACGTTCGGGTTGCCGCTGGCGAGGATGTACTCGGCGGCATTGAGGAATTCTTCCATCGTCGCGCCAAAACTATGCTTGAGGATGATCGGCTTATTCTGCTGACCCAATGCCTTGAGCAAATAGGCGTTTTGCATGTTGCGCGCCCCGACCCAGAACACATCGACATAATCGTACATGCTCTGAAGCTGGCTCTTATCCATAATTTCGCTGACGACGAACTGACCGTATTTGTCGGCGACTTTACGGGCGATTTTCAGACCTTCTTCACCCAAGCCTTGAAACTCATACGGCGAGGTGCGCGGCTTATAGGCCATGCCGCGCAAGAACTTGACGCCGCGCTGTGCCAACGCCGCCGCCGTCTCGTCCATCTGCTCATAGCTCTCCACCGCGCACGGGCCAGAGATAATCTTGAAATCGCCGCCGCCGAGGGTGGTCACGCCGTCCGGCATGGTGATGATCGTGCGCTCGTTGGACGACTTACGCTGTACCTTGAGTTTGGCCTTGGCTTGGGTTTCTTCTAGCGCCATCGACGCTTGGAAAACCTGCTTGAACAGACCCTTAATCGTCTCATTGCTGAACGGGCCATTGTTCGCCAGTTCCAACGCTTGCAGCATCTGAGCCTCACGCGCTGGGTCATAGAATCCCGCGCCGATGGCCGATTGTGCTTTACCAATTTCACTGACCACGCGGGCGCGTTGGTTCAGCAAGTCCAACAACTGCATGTTGATGGCATCCACCTGACCGCGTAGTTCTAGCAGGCGTGCTTCATTTGACATAGTGAGAGTGTTCCTTTGGTGTGAACGTTTTCCCCAACGTGAGAAGAAGATTATAACGGTTGAATCGCCCATAAACCTAGAAACTGATGGTTCATGAGTCAAATTGGCGCGATTGCGCGAAAAACAAAGGCATTGCGCCCAAAGATGCCTGTGTTTATTTTTCTATACGGCGATTGTGCCGTCATTTCAATCTTGGTGTCGTTCGTGATTGGTGCGCGCCCCTACCATAATCGCCATTTCGTAGGGACGACCAACGGGGCATCCGCCACCTTGTACAATTTTCTTCCCTCATCTAAATTTTGATGCGTTTGCCCTAATGCTATAACCCTCAGACGTGTTTAGTTTTTGCATTTTTTTTTTGCGTTGACGGTATACTGTGCTTAATTTCAAAAAAAATCGAGGACAGGTGTGAACATGGTCAAACAGTTTGCCAAGTACCAGCCGAGCGTTAAGCGGACACGCGCCCCATTGTCCAATGACGAAGGCTTATTGAACGCGCCTGAGCCGACACACCTTTTTAGCTTGAACCACCCGCACCTCAACACGCCGCATTCGATGCTGGGTCTCCAGCGCACCCTCGGCAACGCCGCCACCCGCAGGCTGGTTTATCCGGCTAAAACCGCCGTCATCCAACGCGCATTGACCGCAGGCAACACGTATCATGCGATTGATATCAACATTGAAAACTTGGTAGATACCTACAACAATCTTGCCGTGCCAACCAATCCGGGACAATTTCAGGCCAGCTTTAACGCTTTACAAGCCGTTGAGCGTGCGTCCTATACGTGGTTTGACGACTTTTCACAGAACAATCAAAAGTTCAGCGGCAATGCGAGTGTAACGACGCTCAAAACCTTGCTGACCGAGGTCAACACCGAACACGAGCAACTCATCATTGGTTCTAAAGACCTCGACCAAGTGCTGCCATTCGACCCGACAGGGCTGCAACCGAATGTCATCCAAGACATGAAAAATTTGTGGCAAGATATTGTCAACAATCGCGGGAAAATTCAGTTGGTCGGCTCTGACCCGAACAAACAGCGCGCCATGTCTGAACTTGGGCGTATCCTCTCAACCAATACGGGACGGCGGATGTTGGCGCTGTTGAACGCGCCTACGCCGGGCAAGGCCAAAAATATCACCCCCGATTTGACCAATATCTATATCGGCGAGAACAAGGCACAACTTCCGCTCAATGTCCAGAACGCCTCGCCCGATGTTGCGGATTTGGGATTCGCGGTGGCGCAACCGATCAACACCAGTGAAAACAGCAATCGCAGCATCGAAAAGACGACAGCGGTCAGCTCAACTAAAATCGGCAAAGTCTTTAAGCCCAAGGCGCAAGATTTTCCGTCGGCCTCTCCGGGGCATTTGGATGTGGTGCGCGACTCGGCATGGGGCGGCAAGAAAGGCTTCACACATGGGGGGCAAAAATACAAATTCGGGAAAAAGACCACGGGCGCGTTTGTCACCAACCCCGAGAATAACTCCATTCACCCCGGCAAAGGCCATGGCAATCAGATTTTAGCCCCCAGTTGGGTGACGATGGGGCATGAACTCGGCCACGCCGCCAATATGCGAACCGGCGCGACCACGATGAAAACCAATGCGTTGATGGGCTTGGCGGGTGGCGGCAATAATGACCATTGGGATAACCCAGAAGAACTGTTGAACATTGAGAATGTCGAGAACGCGCTGCGTGGGGAAGTAGGTCTGAGCGAGCGCGACGGCCACCGTCCGCCGCAGTGGTTGCTGGCGATGGGAGCACAGGTCAAACAAAAAATTCGCCGTCCATTGGGACTTGCCGGTCAGCACGACGAGGCACTGATTACAGACGATGAGTTCAAGGCCTTGTATGCGCGGGCAGGTCACGCGCCGGCTAAAGAGGTGGTTACGCCAGAATTCATCAACCCGTACAAAATCGCCCTGAAAGATTTCCTAGACCGCAAAGCGGCACACGTCCCGAATATTGATAACATCTATAACACGGCGATGAATGAGGTGGATTTGCTGTTTGCGTAAGGGTGAGTTGCGCCGCCGCAAACCCGTCGCTGTGCCTACGGATTGCCGTCACCCTTACCATAATCGCCATTTCGTAGGGACGACCAACGGGGCGTCCGCCGAGATTTGATGCGTTTGCGATGATTATGGATATTTCACTGGCGCGAGCGTGATAGTCTGGGCGGAATCACTCAGGCCGTCAGACAGATAAACTGACACCTCCCAGACGACGGGCGCACTGACGGCTGGCACGCGCAGCACGACCACATCATTGATGATTTGCCCGGCCCCCCAGCACGTCGGCGGATATGCCCCGCCTTGCGGAGTCCACACCAATGGCTCGGATTGCAAGAATCCCACTTCGGGGTCTTGGGTGCTGGCGACCATCACCATCTGATACGGGCGCTCTGTCGGGCTGATGCCTTCCCACGCAAATTCAAACGTGATGGCCTGCACCGATGGGTCGCCAACGTGCCGGTATTCTTTCAGCCTAAACGCCCCGTCTTCCGGCGTGAGCGTCACGCCTGACGGCTGCCACGGCACGCCCTCCAAGCCGCCGATGTCGGTACGCGGCGCGAACGCCTGCGGATTCATGTCCAGCGGCACAACCGGCAACACCGCCGCCATCGCCAGCAAAACAACGGTCTGAGTCGCCATCAGTCCGGTTTCCCAACGCAAGGTGAAGCTAGAGCGGGTGGACCCGCCCATCAGCAACAAAAATGGCATATAGAAAATCAGGATACGCGCATTTTCGCCCTGAACAATCCCCGCAAAATCGACCAGTATAAACGTCAGCGCCATACTCAGCGTAAAGGCAGCCAGTGGGTCACGCACGCCGCCCCGCACCACGCTGACCGCCCCCCAAATCGCCAGAAGCGCTACCGGAAGTCCGGTGAATAAAATTACATCCCAAGCGTGCAAAACCAGCCACGGCGCGTACTCGCGCACGACCAAATCGGTATGGGCGGTGAACGTCTCACGCAGAATCGCCAGCGGTGAGACTCCGGTCATCAGCGCGAAAACCAGCCAAATCGACAGCAAGCCCGCCCCGAATATCACGCCCGCCCTGACCGGCCAAATCAACGCCCGCCATCCGGCGGGGCGGCGCCCATCCGTCACCCAGAGCGTTTTCATCAGCGTAAAAATGCCCATCAGCAACAACATCGGCAGCACCGAGAAGTTCAAAAATGTCGTCAAGCTCATCACCACGCCCGCGCCAAAAATCCATCGCCAATCGTAAAACATCAGCCCGCGCAATAGCAACCAAAAGGCGACCAGACACAAGAACGGATAAATCGTGTTCCATGTCGGGGCGAACATCGACAGCCCCGGAATCAAGCCCACCCACAGCGCGATTCTGGCGGCGGTGTGCTTGTCTCCGGTTAAATCACAAACGATGAAATACAGCGGAATCGCGGCCAGCGCCGCGAACAGCGGGAATAGAATCCCCAAGCCCGCGCTGACGATTTGCCCCTGTGATGAGCGCATGACTTCAACAGCAGTGCATTGGTAGGCGCGTAAATTCCGGCTAAGTGGGCGAATAATCCCATCTAGCGCCGGATTATCAAAAATCTCCGCCGCCCATTGGTGGAATAAGACCTGACCCGGCGGGCTGGTCGTGAAATGAATGATATTGGCATCCAGAGACTCGCGCATGACTTCCGGCCAACGCTGAAGGGTCGCCAGCGTCCCTTCCGGCTGCATCACTTGGGTTGCCAGCGTAGATGCGCCGGTCTGAACGGGCGAAACGGTGCGGGAAAATAAGGTGAAGCCGATGTCTCCCTGAATCCCCGTCACCAGATAGGCAATCGCCGTGCCGCCCATCACCGCCCACGCGACCACCGAACGAGTTCGCCGATAGCGCATCAATAAGGCAGACACCGCAACATAAATCGCCAGCCCGACGGCCAGCGCAATCACCGCGCCAATATTCTGCGGCCATAAATACGGCCACTGCCAACCCGCCCCCCCGCGCAAACCCGGGTAGAGGTCAAAGGTGATGAACACAGCCAAGACAAGGCCGGTGAGGATAATCCAAATCGGGATACGACGCATCATTCAAAATCTCGACAAATTCCGTATAGCTTTAAGCGTAGCTTTCGGCACACCCAGAGTCGAGAGTTGATACAATAAACTCACGTCATCATTGAGAGGTCGTCAGATTATGCGCGTCAAAATCCTTCTGATAGCGATGCTATCCGCCTTATTCTCCCTATCCGTAATCCCTACCCACGCCGCCGATGCGGTGGTCGGGACGGGTAGCGCCGGAAGTTGCACCGAAAGCACCCTGCAAGCCGCCGTGACCGCCGTCAATAGCGCGGGCGGGACGATCACCTTCAATTGTGGCGGGGCGCACACCATCACGTTCACGCAACAACTCCGATTCGACCAACCCAACCGGGTCTACACGCTCGACGGCGGCGGACTCATCACGCTGAACGGAAATGACCAGACCCGCCTGATTTATACTGCATCGGGCAAAAAACTGACCTTGACCGTGCGCGACTTGACCTTAACGCACGGGCGAGCGGCTTTTGACGCTGAAAACGAACGGGCGGCCAATCAGGGCGGGGCGATTTATAGCGGCTATGAGAACACCCTCATCATTGAGGATGTTGAATTTCTCGACAATAGCGCCCTCGCGGAGCGTCATCCTTATCACGGCGGCGGGGCGCTTGCGATTGACACGACCAGTCATGTGACCATCACCGATTCGGTTTTTGACGGCAACACCGCGCCCAATGGCGGCGCAATCAATAATCTGCTCAGTGTGCTGACCATCGAACGCAGCACGTTCACGCTGAACGAATCGACCAGTTCTGACCCCGGCGGCGGTGGCGCAATTTATAACGACGCGGGCAAGCTGACCATCCTGAGCAGTCATATCCTCGATAACACGGCGGCCAACCTCGGCGGTGGGATTTTCTCGTGGGCGCACAATGTCAACGGGGCGTACAGCGGCAAAACCGTCATCCGCGATACCGTCATCGACGGCAATTCAGCCGAACATGGCGGCGGTTTGTGGAAAGGCGGCCATTATGTGCTGGAACTCACTCGTAGCAGCGTGACCAACAACAGCGCCTTAGAGCGCGGCGGCGGAATCAGCGGGACAGGTCCCGGCAAAAACTTTGCCATCGTCAACAGCACCATCGCCTATAACACCGTCCAAAATACTGGCAGCGCAGCGGGCATTTTCAGCGCGAATGCGTCTTCAACCATCAAAAACAGCACCATCGCGTTTAATACCGTCCCATCCGATCCAAGCAGTGTCGGCGCGGCGATTCACGGAGATGTCACGCTGACCAATACCGTCCTCTTAGGCAACACGGGCGGCTGGAATGGTATTTGGGCGTGTATGGGGAATATCACCAACGGCGGGCATAATCTCCAATCTCCCGGCGATACCTGCGGCGGCGGCATCCCAACCCGTGACGCTCATCTGACCGCTATATTGACTCCAGCGCGGGCATCGCTCACGTTGGGTCAGACGCAAACCCTCGCGCCAGAATTGGACAGCCCAGCCATCAATAAAGGGGCGGATTGTCCTTCAACTGATCAGCGCAAAGTCGCCCGCCCGCAAGGAAAAACCTGCGACATCGGCGCATACGAACTCGAAGTTGTGCCGTTAATTGCGCCAGCCATCATCTCCCCGACAGAAGGCGCTACTGGTATAGCGCGTCAACCGGTCATAACATGGACTCACAGTCTCGGCGCTGTCAAATACAAACTCACGCTCAAAAAATCCAACGGCGATGTGTTTTATACCACCACTCGCACAGCAGACTCGTTCGGATGTGCGCCGACTTGCACGTTTAGCCTTTCCAGTGCGAATAAAACGCTGGCCGCCAATAAACCGTATACGCTGACGATTCAGGCCATCAATCCGTTCTATAAGCGCCCCTCAACGGTCAGTTTCAGGACAACACCATGAGGAAGGAGGTTTTCCACGCTATAATTCAGGCTCATATTCAGACTATGTGAACATGAAATCATGGCGGGCGCACACACCCTACGCGACAACCGACTGCTGTGGATAAAACACACTTCACCAGAAATTTCGTAGGGGCGAGGCTTGCCCGCCCGCCCGATGAATTTCACCTGTCTATAACTACCTTGCTGATGGACTACTAGTTCTCCTCGCGTAGCGTCAAGACCGACAGCGAGAGAATAATCACGCCATAGACCAAAAGTTGCAGCATCAGCCCGTAATCGACGCCATTTTTGAGCGATTGAATCGCGTTGTTGGCGTAATAGGTCGGCGTCAGATAGCTAATCCAATTAATCCACGCGGGCAAATCCGCCGCAGGCACGATCAAGCCAGACAAAAAAACCGACGGCACGAGGACGAGCGGAATCATCGGCAAGACTTGCCCCTCATTCCGCGCAAAATTCGAGACAAAAATCCCCAATGCGATGCTGATGAGCGCCAGCATCCAAATCACCAGATACAACCATAAAAAGCGTTCCCATTCATAATTTAACTGAAAGAGCGCCTGTAGCTCGACGATGACCAAGATACTTTGGAGGGTCGCCAACACCGAATAAGCCAACATATAGCCGCCGATGATGCTCATGCGTTGATAACCGCTAACGAACATGCGCGTCAACGTCTGTTGAGTCCGCTCACGCACCAAGCCAATCGCGCACAGCATATAGGTCAGAAAATGCACCAGAAATGCCGCTATCGGCGGGACAAACGACTGCTTATCGAAAAAGGGGCGGTTTACCGCGTCAAAAAACAAGTCAAGCATAAAAATGACCAACAACGGCGCGACCAAACTGAGCGTGAGGAAACGACGGTCACGCCGGACTTGGTGTAAGACACGGCTGGCAACCGCGAGGATTTGGCTAAACATCAGGGGCGTCCTTTTCTGTAATCAGGCGCAAGACAATGGCTTCGAGCGTGTCTTCTTGGATTTCGATTCTGGAGTATCGGTCATCAATGCCGAGCAGTTTGGGTAATTCGTTGCGATAGTTGTTACATTCAAATTCCTCTACGGTTCCCCCTTGCCATAACGCCACTTTCGCGTGACCTCTGGCGAGTAAGGCGCGGGGCGTATCACAGGCCAAAATTTGCCCGGTGCGCATCACCGCTAGGCGGTCACAGTGCAACGCCTCATCCATTTGGTGGGTGCTAATCAAAATGCTGACGCCTTGCTCCGCAAGCTGATGAAAATGCTCCCACAGGCTATCGCGGAGTTTCGGGTCAACGCCGGTTGAGGGTTCATCTAAGAGCAAAAGTTTGGGACGATGCACCAGCGCACAGGCGAGGGAAAGACGCTGCTTCATCCCGCCCGAAAAACGATAAACCGGCTCGTTGGCGCGATTCCCCAACAGTAAAAAGTCTAAAACTTCGCTGATACGCCCTTCTAAATCGGGGATATGACGGGCTTTGCCAAAAAAGCGCACATTATCACGGGCGGTCAAATCTTCATACAGCGCGGGTTGCTGGGGCATATAGCCAACGCTCAAGCGCAACTCTTGTTTCTGTTTTTTGGGAGACATCCCCAAAACTTGGACTTCCCCGCTATCGGCCTTGACAGCGCCGACGAGGATCTGAATGAGCGTGGATTTACCAGCACCGTTTGCCCCAAGTAAGCCAAAAATCTCCCCCGCCGGCACGCTCAGACTTAACCCCTGTAATGCGATGACTTTCCCGTAATGCTTGACGACATGACTCACTTCGATAGCGTTCATCTTGCCCTCCTTATGCGGTTACGCATCGTTGCGTAAGCCTTTGACAAAAATACGCACAGAGTCATCAATATAAGCGTCGCGCTGGGGGAAACCATCACGCATGCCCGGAAATACGGCTTGCCCCAAAACATAAGCCAGCATCATACCGATGAACGCCCGCGAGGATGTGGCGGTATCGTGGGGGCGAAAATACCCAGAGTCGATGTGATGTTGAATATAGCGACTCAGGAATCGCAGTCCGTGTTGTTGAAATTCGGCCACAGCGTCTCCGACCTCATCCATTCGGGCGGCTTCTGAGATAAAAACGCGAATGGTGGCAAGGATGCGAGGATTGTCTAAAAACGCGAAAATGCGCGTAATCGCCATCGGTAAGAGGATGTCGGGCAACCTATCAAGCAGATCACTCGGCACATCATCCTGAAAAATCGGGATGTCGCTAAACGGCGTCATCTCGGTGAGAATTGCGGCTAGAACCGCCTTTTTGTCCGCGAAATAGTGATAAATCAGCGCCGGTGACTTAATCCCAGCCGCCTTAGCGATTTCTTTGATGCTGGCCTTGTGATAGCCCTGCTCCGAAAAAACTTTTAGCGCCCCTTCCAAAATGAGTTGCCTACGGTCTTGCTCTGACATGAAATATAATATCCTTGATTGCTTGATTGCTTGATTGCTTGATTGCTTGATTGCTTGATTGCTTGATTGCTTGATTGCTTGATTGCTTGATTGCTTGATTGCTTGATTGCTTGATCAAA
>DAOTTP010000278.1:0-5224 GCA_034437835.1 Anaerolineae bacterium
CTGCCCAAAGATGTGCGTGAGCGCGTCAATGAAACCGTCACCAACGCCGTCGAAGCAGGGCGCAAGGCCGCCAGTGAGCGCAAAGAACAGCTTGAGGAACGCCTCCACGATTTGGTCGGCGTCAACGGCAAAAATTAAGCCGTAGAATCCTGAGAATCAGGTGCAAGGTGCAAGTAAAAAGAGCGGGGATATGTCCCCGCTCTTTTTTGTTTACTCAATATGCAGCGTCGCCAAAATCGCCCATGCGGAATCAGGCGCGAAATCAATCACCGATTGATACGCGGCTGCGATGTCTGAGTCTTCAAATCCGGTGTTATACAGCGCATCTGCATAGACATAACGCACCAGCCCGCCATATTCAGGATGATCTTTGAACTGTGCATAGTCGGCAGTCGCTGATTCCAAATACGTTTTGGGTGAGTGGTTATGAATCCGGTCATAAATCGCCGTCGGAATCGGTGGGGTTAGCTCGAATTCCTCTCGGCGCGGGATGTAATAACGCCACAGGCGGGCGATATAATTTTGAGGGTAGAGGAGCGCCTCATAGGTGTGTTTGATGCGTAAGCGTTCACGATAGACCTGTATATCTGGGTCGTGTTGGCGGTCTGGATCGGCGAGGGCTTCTACCATCATTTGGTCAAGGTCACACCCTGATTTATTTGCGCCTCCGTTGGGTGTCTGAGGGTGTGTGACGCTGCCAAGCGCAGTCGTTACAAGACCCCAATACCCATTGCTACTGGAATTAGACAGATAATCGTTGGAGGCTGTGTACATCGCATCGCATAATACTATTGCATCACGTCCCGGCTGATAGGCGGCGTGAGCTTGTTGTACAAACGTAGCGATGAACGGGTCATTGGTCTTGTTGTCGGCGTTTTCCAATAAATCAATTGCCTTATCCAAGGTGGTTTGTGCGTTAAATTCTTGTCCAGTGATGGCATAAGCGAGGACGAGTCGTATCCGAACATAGAGTTCAGTATCCAATTCAGAAGCTATCGAGATGCTGCTTGGGCGGCGTAGATAGCGTTGATACCCCGCGATAGCATCAGAATAACGCCCATCCCACATCGCAAGTTGGGCATCCCGCAAATCACATTTCACGCTGTATGTTTCGGTAAGGCTCTCTTGATGTTTGACATATCGCCAAGCGGACGGATTCCACAGATAAACATTTCTCAGGATGGTTTTACAGGCCCAGTTATCATTAATATCCTGATGCTGAATAATTTCGGTTGTTCCGTCATGGTTGAGGTCAATAAATTCGATGTCTATATCGTGTGGGATGGCTACGTGTGTATAAGGATGCGGCGCTGTAGCAGAGTAGTCGAATGACAAGACCAGTCTTAGACGGTCTTGCGCCCATGTCAATACATATAACTCGCCATAATCATCGAATCCGTTCGGCCACAATGAAGCTAATACCCATTCCGGCCTGCCATCTCCGGTTAAATCTTCAAATAATATGGGTTTAATCTCCCCAGATTCGACGTAATTGTACCCATAGAAATCGCTAAACCACGGCAATGGTGTCTCAACCAATGCCAGCGCCCCGATGTCACCGGTTGCTACCAAGAGTTGCCGATAAAGGTTGGACTCCGTGGTGATATTCAACACCCATTCCGGCCTGTCATCAACGTTGAAGTCCATCGGCGTGGCTTGTACGGTGAAATCGCCAAACGTATGAGTTGGCTCACGCGAGAAATCTGGTTGCATTTCTGCCAGCCATAGCTGGACAATCCGTTGCCCCCATGATTTGCCATACACAATCCAAGTGTTTTCTCCGTATAACAACAACCCTTCCATCAATTGAGTGATGTTCGCGTCCGGGTGATAGACCAGCGTGTCCAGCACATTAAATACCGCATAAGATAACATGAAGGTCGGGCTTGTATCAGGTTCGGTGTTATAGTTCTCAAAAACCTCCCGCGCTGTGTCCAAGAGTTCTTGCGGCGATGCAATTCTCAGGCGTGGCGCAGGCGATTCTTGCGCGTTGATTGGGAAAAACGCGCACAGCAAAATGACGAACACGATAAGGGATTGGCGCATCTGAAGATTCCCTGTACGGACGCCCCACGGGGCGTCCGCCAATATATCAAAATTGAACGGCAAAAATCCCGTCCCTACTTCGGACTCAACGTGAAGGTATACGGAATATTCTCCGTACTAACCGGCGCGACGGGCGAGATGGCGACGAAAGTACGTTCACGCTTGGGGTCGAGGATGAAATCCCACGTCCCAGAGTCGCTTTCCAGCACTTGGCGCGTGACCTGCACCCTGTCATCCGGCAGCAATTGGATGATTTGGACGTAGGTCTTTTGCGGCAAGATGTTGTCAATCCAGACCCAGCCCTCGGCTTGCCAACCGCCGTCGTCGGATTCAAAGTCACTGGCGTAACCCACCGCATCCAGCCGGACATCATCCAGCGTCATCCCCGGTTGAGTCACGGCGTCGTCGGTGATGCTGGCGAAGCGCACCCATATCCGCTGACCGGCATACGCATCCAGCGCGACAGATTCCTCTAGCCAGCCGCCTGATTCCCCGGTATAGCCCGCGCCGAAGGCGGTATCGTGCGGGTTATTCGTGCTGCTATGCGGGGTTGAGAGGATGTCCCACGTTTGTGCGCCGTCTGTGCTGACCATCAGATAGCCAAAATCCCAGCCGTCCTCATACCAATACCATGTTTTATAGCGTAGTTCCGCTGACGTGACTCCGGTCAGGTCAAATTCACGGCTCAGGGTGGTGACGCTGTTATCCCCCCGGTGGCTGTACCACATCCGCTGACCGCTGGCGGCGTCCGTCGGGACGGCGCGGGTCGTGGCGGGCAAGGTCAGTGAGAGGTGCAGCGTATCGGATTTCAACTGCCCGACGGCGAAATAATCGACGCTGTACGGCGGGATAGAGTCGTTATGGACGAACGGGTATTCGCTGACCGTGCGGTGGAACGCCCGCCCCGCCTCAATCATGTGGTAGCCCCATTGACCATCATCCGCTTTTGGCGACGCCGCGATATTGGCGACCACCCAATCCGCGAAAAAATCATCAACCCCCTCATGCCCCTGTGATTTGAGCGCCTCATCGACAGAAACTAGCCCGCCCGCTTCTGACGCCGAGACCGCTTGCATCGCACTTGCGCCGAATCGCTCGTACAAATAGGTGAAAAACAGCCCCGCGCCGCCGTAATGAGGCGCACGCGGCCCTTCATCAGCCCATGTGTTGAGTTGGGTGAACGGCATCGCCATATAGACGCCGGTGATGAGCGCGGAATCTGGGTAGCCGATATAGATTTCGGTGAATACCGACAGCCCTTCATCGACCCATGTATCGGGGTTGAGGTTGATGTTTTCCCGAATCATATGCTGGAATTCGTGCGCGGTGGTTGCTTGCACCTCCGCTGAATCAAGGTCGCCATACGCATCTAGGTTATAGATGAACATCTCATGTTCGTTGGACGTGCTGACTACCTCGGACGGGTAGCTGTGGTCGCTGGAGAAATATGCCCCAACATTATCGCCCAGCCCATAAGCGAACAGCGCGTATACTCGCGTATCACCGTCGATTCCGGGGCTGGCCTCGCTGCCCCACATCGCCCGCACTTTCGGATAGATGAATGAGTCGAACGAGTCGGCCAGCGCCACGATTTCCGCTGGGTCATACTCAGCCCGTAGGTCAACCCAAATCAAAATGTGCTGCCCAATAGCCGCCAATTCCGCTTCGACGCGGGTGATTTCATCATCGGTTGAATTGCTGACGGTGAAGGTCTGGCGTGCGCCCAGCGTATACTCTATCGGTTGGGCGGGCGGTGACGCGATGGTGGTCACGCCGGAGAGCGCTTGCGCCAATACAACCCGGTCACGCGGCGGCAGGTCAGCCTCTTGTAGCGCGGTCAGGGTGGGGTAGGGGTCTGGCTGGGCAGAAAGCAGGCTGACCCACGTCAGCAAGCCGATGAACATGAAAACGCGGCGACTCTTCACCATCACACCTCTTATCGGTAATCAACCTGTACCATTATGCGTCAAATTTGTTTCAGCCACGCCGTCAGCGTGTTCAGGCCATCTTGCTGGAGGTCAATTAGGCCGGGGTTAATCAAGGCCAGCAGCAGAACCCCTTCTAGCATCGCCATGAATGACACGGCGGCGCGGCGCGCATCGGCCTCAAAGGGATTGAGCGACAAGCCACCCTCGTCGCTTGCCGCCCGCAAAATCTCGGTCAGGGCGTCGCGATACTGCACGAAATACGCGCCGAACAGCGCGCCTGCGAAGGCTTGGCGGGGCGCGAGCGCGAATAATTCGAGGATGAGCGGGTGAAAAGCGCGAAACATCTCAAAAGAGTCCAGCACCCCGCGCCCGTAGTGTAACAATCGCTCATGAGTCGGCGCGGTATCGACGATGAGAGACTCTAAGGCGGCGTCTAAAGGGGTGAATAATTGTTGAAGAAGCGCCTCGATGATCTTTTCTTTGCTGGGGAAATACAAATAAATTGTGCCTTTGCTGATGCTCGCCGCATTCGCCACATCTTCCATGCGGGCATTGCTCAAGCCCAATGCCGTGAAAACTTGGGCGGCGGCTTGGATGATTTCACGTTTACGTTGCTCACTGACGTTCGGGCGCGACATATTTGACTGACCAGTCAGTTATTGACAAAAGAATAAAACCATTTTATCATGTTTTATAACTGACCAATCAGTCATTTTAGAAAAGAGGACGCTATGCAAGGCATCTCAAAAACGATGTGGTGGCGCGGTTTGGTGTTTGCCGCTGGTTTCACGGTAGTGTTTGGGTTGGCGATGGTATTTTTGCCCGGCCTGACGCAGTGGTATTTCAACTCAATCGTATTCGGAACCGCCGATAACCCGTTTGATGCAGAGGCGAACCGCTATGTTGTGTTCGCGTTTGGCGTCTTGGGCGCGGTCATGATTGGATGGGCGGTCTCGTTGCTCATCCTGATTTTCATCCCACTGCGGCGCGGTGAGTTGTGGGCATGGTGGGCGATTGCAGCGTCGATCATGATTTGGTTTGTGATCGACTCGACCTTTTCCGTCGTATCTGGCTATTCCGGCAACGCGGTTTCAAATATCGCGTTTTTGTTGATTTTCGCTATGCCGATGTATCCGGCTTATCGCCATTTGACGCGCAAGGCCTAACCCGTCGTGATGAGGTTTTTGTGCTACTCTAGGTCATTAAGCAACCACCGGAGTTCTGAAAACCCTTATGCCTAAGCTCACCGT
>DAOTTP010000279.1:0-5479 GCA_034437835.1 Anaerolineae bacterium
CATTGATGGCTGTATATACCCGTCGCTGTGAGGCACAAACACCTCGGCGCGGCGTTCCCCTACGATAATAGGCTTCCCACGCTTGACCGGCCCGCCCTCAGCAAATCCCGGCAAGCCTAGTAAGCCCGTGAGCGTTGATCCGATGTTTCCTAAAAACCCTTGCAGTCCCGCTGATGTACTATTCTGATTTAGAGCCGTTAAAGCCGTCTGGCCTTTTTGGATAATAAGCTCTAACAGCGTTAATTCGATTTGTCGGGCGGTTACTGCCGCAGTCGCCACCTCGGTAAGTTTTGCCTGTTCGGTGTCGATACGCGCCAGCTGCGCGTTTAATGCCGCTTGCGCCCGCGACTCGCTGATAGCGAGGTCTTCATTCGCTATGCGATTACGTATAGCGTTGTCCTCAGCATCCCGCGTCGCCTTTAGAGCGCGGTTCGCGGCATCCGCTTTTTGTGCAGCGGCAAATGACGCGACCTCTAGCTTTTGGCGTTCTTGGATACCGATGGACTCGGTCTTAATGCGTTCTTGCGTAGCGGTGATAAACGTTGCCAATTCGCTCTGGATGTTGGCAATACGCTCGGCGGCGGCGACATCCCGCGATTCCTTTTCAGCATTAAACGCGCTATCACGGTTCTTTGACTCAAGCCCGAAATTCTCGGATGCTTCTTTGGACGCGATGTTACGGTCACGACGGGCGTTTAGGAGCGCCTCAATATCATTACCTTGTACGGCGGCATCGGCGCGTAACTTAAAAGCGCGGTCACGTTGGAGCTTGCTCAGGTTGAATTGGTCAAGCCGCTGTAATTCCTCACGCTGGTATCTTTTTGAGGCGTCTTGTGCTTCGGTAGCCAGCGCGGTCTGCACATCAAGAACCGCTTTGGCGCTATCGACTTGCTTGGTCGCTATGCTAGATTGAAGCCCCAACAGCGCGGCATTACCGTCGGCGGCTATCCCTTCCATCTTTGCAGCATGATCGGATTGTTGCGATTGCAACACCGCGTTTAAGTCTTCGTTCGCCCGCGCAATGCGGAGCGCCCCGGCCTCACCCTCACGGGACGCCGATAGGTCACGGTCTGCTTTGCGTACCTTTAATGTTTCTTCGAATGAGCGTCGGAGTTCGGCTTCCTGTTGCTCTAATGCCGCCAACTGTTGCGCGGTCTGGGCACGCTGGTCTGTTAATGCCTTTTCACGCGCTTCAACCTCGGCAATAGATGACCCGCTTTGTTTGAGCGTGGTATTTAGCCGTTCTTGGCTTTGGCTTGCGACAAAGGTAGCATCGGCGGCGGCCTTCAATGTTGGGTCGGCTTGCGATAACGCCTCATTCACCTCATAAAAACGGGTGCTGGTATTGAGAAAACTCTGGTCTAATGTCTCTAAAGATGTGGTTAGCTCGCGCTCTAAATCCCCTATCAATTGCACTGGCCCGATAAAAATATTGGTTTTCTTTTCCTCAGCAATCCGGTCTCGCACAGACTGTAATGTGACCCGTTGCGCGGCAAGCTCATTTGACAACGTTTGACGCTCGGCTAACAATCCGAGGATGTCGCCTTGCTGTAATTTCTGTTCGGCGCTGGCTTGCGCTTGAGATTGGCTGATAATTTGATCGGCTAACTCTTTCGCGTTTTTTGCCGCATCCGCCGCTGCCTGAGATATGGCGGCAAACGCTAACACGGCGCCCGCGCCAATAGCAATCATCGCCCCGCCAGCCAATGTAATCGCGCCGATACCAGCGGCGGTAGCCGATAGGCCGGGGACTACCGTTTGCACCCCCGCCGCAAGGCCGCCTAAGACCCCCTCGCCTGCTTTGATTGAAGTAAATGCCGTCTTACCAACCTCGCCCAATTGAGAGAGTGCGGCGCGGCCTTCAACCAAAATGGATATAGCTTGACCGGCCTGAGCACCACCGGGAATCTGCGCGAGATTTGCGATTTGTCCTATCTTGCTAAACGCCTCGCCACGGATGGTTTGCGATGCTCCGCCGCTAGTTTGGGGAGTATTACTCCGCTTCCCCTCTTCGTTCGCAACCGCCCGCGCCGCTTCAATCAAGTCACGATAGGCGCGTTCTTGTGCTTGGATCGCGTTCACTTGCGCCTTGCTATCGCGCAAGGATGACTCTGCCAACCGTGATGACAAATCGAATTGACGCCTATTGACCGCGCCTAAGTCGATAGCACTTTTCTTCATATCGGCGAGGACGGCTCGCTGTGTTTTGCCGAGTCGTGATAACGCGCCATCGGCTTTATTCGTGACGGTGGAAAGGTCGGCAAGCGCACGTTCAGAACGCTCAGCAGCGTCTATCCCGCTGGTGTCGCCTTCAACGATATTTAATCGCGTTGTGATGTCATCGAATGCCATTAGTCCACCGCCTTAATTTCTTGCCTTAGTCGTTGCCGTGCTTGCGCTATGAAATATTCCATCTGCCGCGCATACGCCCGCACATCTTGCCTTAGTTCAATATCCCAGAGGTCTGGCGGTTGGTCGCTGTCCCAGAACCGCTTCGTAGCCTCATATTCGCACCACGCCTCATGTACCAACGTAGCGGGGTGGTTGAGCCTCAAATCAGGCCGGTCATGGGTCAACAGCGCGGCGTCATGAGGATTAGGGTTCTTTGCCTCTCGCAACGCCTCTAAATGCCGTTCGTGTTCGGCTAAATCTGTTGCCATACCGAACATGCGGGATAAAGTCAGGTTGACGACGGCATCCCGTCGCTCATAAAATCCGCGTCCTTTTCGCCAGACACCTCCGGCTTCAATTCAGCAGGGGCTGACGGCCTAACGTCCCGCGTGCTGCTATAGCCTTCATACCAAACACCAATCACCTCAGCTGATAACAACGCGATAAACGTCTGGAATGCGCTTCTGTAATCCGAACGCGGCGCGATTTGTTGCCACCAATCACGTAAATTCAGCAATTCATCTGGCGAATCATCAGTGAGATTGAATTCGATTTCGACAGTATGAGCGATACACGTCAAGAATAGCGCGATGTCCGCACCCATCGCATCGTTTTTGAAGCTTATCCCGCCCCCCTCGCTCCGAATGACCGAGTTGGGAAAGGCGTCGGCTAATTCCTGTAAGGCGGTAAAGTAGCGCTGGGGGCGGTAGCCCACGAAATTGAAGACTACCGCGCCGCCATAGGCTACGTCACGCTTTAGGCGTAACGGCATTTGCCACCACCTTCGCGCTAGGCAGTTCCAACATGTCGGAGGTAACGGTCAACCACCCCGGCGCAACGCAAAACTTCCCGTTCGGCAGACTGAAAACGACAGGGGCGGCGTTTTTGTTGACCGGCGCGTCGGACAGGTCGTTGATAGGCCATACGCGGCGGGTTTCATTCGTCGCTTCGATACCGATTTGTTCAGGCTTTAATGCCATGAGTAGACTCCTTTAGGCCGTCAGGTAATTGGACGGGTACACGATCACGACAATGGCATTAGCGGCGGGCGCGGCTGCGAAAGTCACAAGGCCGGTGGCGATGTTGATGGAAGTAACGGCTGTCGGGACGCCGTTGATGCAAACCAGATTAGCGCCACTGAGTGCGAAAGCGCTGCTAATCGGCAAATACGCGAGGGTGGCGGTGGTGGCGACACCGTTCATCTTAAACATCTGGACGGCGGGCGGGTAAACGCCCTTATTGAATTGGTGCATCAGCACGCCGCTGGCAGCATAATTCAGGCCGGAGATTGCCGAGAACGCTTGTCCGGTGAAGTGGGTGGTGCTTTTGGTCGGTGCGAACGTCCAAGTCAGTGGCGATGGGTTCTGTCCACCACTCTGGTTTTTCTCAGGCGGTTGGTTCGTCAGCGTGCAGCCAAAGTACCAGTCAATCTGGAATAGACCTTTTGTGAAGGTTGTGCCGTTATTGTTGGAGGCATTGCCAACAAAACCGATAATCACATTGTTGAGTGTGACCGGCGCGATGTCCGTACCGCCCTGCTCATACGAGCTGGTTTGCGCGGTGTTGATACCGACGCCCGAGGCAAGCGTATTGAGTAGGCTGTTGGCACGTCCTAAGACGAACGTCCCCGTGGCAATATCCGAGACGCCCGTATCGATCACCTGTTTGATTTCCATGCCGTCAAACTCGGTAACGATGTTGCGCGTAATGGCGGGCGGGGTGATGCTAACAGCCGTGTTGAGAACCAAACCACCGGATGAGACCACGCTTACCGAGGCGTCAATATTGTTTGCATCGGCGACTTGACCGACAAAGTAGCCTTCGCTATTTTGCTTGCCAATGATTACGTATTTTGCAGCGTATAAAACCGAATCGAATGCCATTTCTATGGCCTCCCTATGGTAGCGGCGCGATGATTCGCACCGTCTGAACGGTCATCTGAAAAACGAGGGTGACGTAAAATGTGTCTGAACCCTCAGGGTATGAGCGCACTTCGTAGCCCGCGCACCCGTTGTAAAGAGCATCCGCCAGTGCGTCTACCGTTGCCTGACCATCCACCGTTAGCCGACTGTTCGTACCTAGCGCGTCCTCGACTGATTCAATCAGCGCCCATAACGATTCGCCGATGGGTTGCGAGGTGAGGCCTAATCCCACTTGCCGGAGATAAAGCGCCATTTCTATTGTCTGATTCATAATCAGCGCGTCCGTGCCGAACTGCGCGGCGACTCGCTGGCGCAATTTAGGCCGGTTAACGAACGCCGGTAACTGCGCCGTCTGGAGCGCGTCGGGCGGTTCTTTGAGGGCTGTCTTGATTGAGGGTATCGCACCCTGTATCAAGACAAGCCGGTCTATGATGCTCTCTAACGACCCCGATACGGCGGTCATGATTCAAGCCTCCCAAACGCTTTTAATGTTTCGTTGAACGTCGCTTCAACGTTCCGGTTGACAGCTGCAAACACCTGCGCCCTAATCGTGCGTGAGCGTGACCAACCGCTGTTGCGGTGAAACCGCTGCTGATAGCGGTCATTGTTATTGAATGTGCCGTAGACGAATTCAGCCTTCGGGTCGGTGTTGAGTAAAATTACTTCCACCAGCCCGCCTGAACGTTCCACCGCCAGCAAGTTCCAACCGGCATTGACCAAGCCTGTACGGCGGTATGGAATTCCACCACCAAAACCATTGGTCGCAAAGTAGGCCTTGCGTTGCTTTTCGGATGTCCATTCGATTGGACGCGCAACGCCTGACGGCGCGGCGGCGGCTTGTGTCAGCGTCGCTTGCGCCACGGCTACCGCTTGCTTGGTCACACCCACCAGCGCCTTATTGAACGCCCGACGCATCTTCTTTGAGTTGGACGCGCCAATGATGTCGATAGACGCCCTCATGATGGAATACCCTCCTGTATCATGCGCCGCAGAAATCGTGCGTTCTGGGGGACAATCGGCGGTTCCTTCGGGCTGATTGTGAAACTGCCTTGTGTGCCTTCGATACGTTCACCGCCGGGGTTGGCGCGAATACGATAAAGGTGTGCGGTGCGTAGCTTGACCGAGTTGGCAACGACTGAGTATTGATGAAACAGGTTGATGACATC
>DAOTTP010000280.1:0-2557 GCA_034437835.1 Anaerolineae bacterium
GATTTGCGCGACGCTGGCATTCCCGAAAGGCGGGTTAGGGAAACTGCCGGCAATCGCCAAATAGGTGGCGAATCCGCCGATGAAGCCCGCCTGATAATTGGCGATCAATAGCACCCAAACACCTTTGTGCTTACGGGTGTCGAGCCACAACCATTTCAAGGTCTGCGCGGTGATCATCAGCGGGATATACACCAAGAACAGCGCAAAACTGATATTCAATGCCCCGATGTTCGCCGCAACGCCAGTGAAAAAGCTGAATACTGGGATGATGATGGGGATATAGAGCAGTCGTAGCAGCCACGGGCGCTTCTGGACGCGGCGTGATGGGGTGGGGAAGCGCAAGATGAAGTCGATAACGACGGCGAAAAACGCCATATAGAAAATTTGCGCCATCGCGATATTGACATGAATCGTGCCAGTGGCGGCCAGCGCCATCCCTTGTAGCAGCATCAACCCGGCAAAAAGTTGACCGTTCGGTTCATCACCCCAGCGACGTAGCACCCAAATGGCGGCCAGAATCGAGACGATGGCGGGGATTCCCAAGACGGTCATCTCATACATGGTCTGCACGTTACGGTCTAAGTTGACCGTGATGTCAATTTTCTCATCGCCGCGTGTGACGCGCCGCGTGATGCGGTCTCCCAATTGTGGTTGCCAGTTGACGCCGTACATCGAGCGTTTAATCGAATTGACGGTATAGTTGGCGTCCTCGTCGCGACGGTCTGTCTCAAGGTCGGCGACCATTTTATCCCCGACCTGAATCCCAGCGATTTCACCCGGGCTGCCCGGAAAGACCCCGTTAACGATGCGGAAGGCCTCGCCTTCCTCACGCGGGCGGATTTCGAGGCCATCGGTGACGAAATCAGGCGTGCCGTTCGCGAATCCTCGGTAGAAGGTTGACCACATCATCAGATTGACCACGATAGCCAGCGCGACCAGCCCCCACATGAAGCCGCGCAGGGTGATACGCGCCATGTGTAGCGCCTCGGCTTGGGCGGGGTCAACGATGGTGACGATTCGTTCGCGGCGGCGTTCCGGCGCGAGGGCGTCGGTCAGCGCCCCGACGAATTCGCGGGCGGTGGCGTAGCGCTCACTGGGGTTTTTTGCCAGCGCTTTCGTGAATACCGGGTCGGCCTTTTTGCCGTGGGCGGCGGTCACATACGCACTGAACGGCGTCGGGGATTGGTGCAACCGCTCTAAGAAAATGTTGGGGTTGCCCGCTTCTTCATACGGCACATGACCAGACAGCACCTGATAGGCGATGGTGGCGAAGGCGTATAGGTCGGCGGCGGCGCTGGCCTTATCTCCCAGAATTTGCTCTGGGGACATATAAGTTGGCGTGCCGCTGACGGTGCTTTCCATCGGGGCGTCCGTCGCAGTCACAGGGGCAGAGGCGGCGGCCAATTCGACCAGTTTGGCGAGTCCGAAATCAACGATGACGGCTTGGCCTTGCTCGGTGAACATGATGTTGGCGGGCTTGAGGTCACGGTGGATGACCTTGCGCTCATGGGCATAATCTAGCCCGGCCGCCACTTGTTCGAGGATGTCGAAGGCCTCATGCAGTGGCAGCGCGAGACCGTTCAGCTTGTGATGAAGGGTCTGCCCCGGCAGAAATTCCATCGCCATATAGGTTGTTGGGCGTTGGTTGAAAGGGGCAGTCCCAAATTCATAGACGGTGACGATGTTGGGGTGGCGCAGGCGGGCGATGGTACGCGCCTCACCCATGAAAGACGCTTCTGATTTCTGGTCATTGACCAAAACGTCGTGCAGCATCTTGAGGGCGACACGTCGGTCTAAAAAGGGTTGATGACCCTCATACACGACCCCGAATGCGCCGGAGCCGACCTGTGAAACGATACGATATGCCCCAAGTGTATTCATAAGTACCTAATGACCACGCGATTAGAGAGCGTTATGCCGATGAAACCTAGTATAACATAAGGATCCTTTGCTTACCTTAACATCGTTATTTCCTGTATGAACGTAACTACTCAGCCATCATTTCTTCCCTCAATTTGATGCTCTATATCATCAAATTGGCCGAAGCGTGTGGGAACTCTTCCCTCAGATGATTGGGCCAAGTACCGGTCAAAACCTCGTTTTCCCTCAAATAGGGGCTGAGTAGTTACGTATGAACTATGAATCTTTCAATAGGATTAACAATCATTAAGACCTGATTGAGGTTGTCAAGTGTATAATTAATCTTAATGAAAGATGAGATTTGGTCACCTCTCCAATGGTTAAACTCAGCACGATCCGTTCGCTTTACGTTTCCGCTCTTCTCGTGATCGGCATGACAATCTTCGTCGCCTATCTGATTGTCGAACTGAATTTATATGCACACGATAAGACGACGGGCATTTGGCTGACGATCACCCCGCCCTCGGATGCACACCTCATTATTGAGCGCACGGTGGCTTTTGCGTCGGTGCAGTTGTTGGTCGCCTTAATATTGGTGTGGGCGTTCATCTTCCGCCCGATGGGGGGAATGATTCAGCGTAAATCTGAGTCCTTGCAAGCTGAACTCGTCCAACGTCATGAGGCCGAGAAATCGCTC
>DAOTTP010000281.1:0-2313 GCA_034437835.1 Anaerolineae bacterium
CCGCGTGAGTCACAAGGTGGACTCTGTTAAAAGTCGTCTTGAGGGCCGAGTGTTTGTGGATTGTTAGGTGCAATGAAAGACAATGATGGGTGATGAGAGAAACACAGAATCCGTAAGAAACCGTTTGAATATTCGACATCAAGGTGGATTCACTGTCTATTCACGGCGGGCGCGCAAGCGTCGCCCCTACGAAATTCCCGATGGCGTGTGTTCAAAATCGCGTCACCGGATGTCCTGTAGGGGCGAGACTTGTCCGCCCGATGAATTTTCAAACGGCCTCTAAGCGCTAGAAAAAGCGAACATCATAGACCAGTTCTTGACCCCTATGCTGTTCTTTGCACCTGTTTTTTCTCAGGACTCAGGACTTATTACTGCTTTTCCTTGCCCCTAAGATTTGTCCTCTTCTTCCTTCTTCGGGAGAGGTAGCACTTGGATGTATAACTCTTGAAGTTGCTTCGGCTCGGCCTCGGACGGGGCGTGCGCCATCGCGTCGCTACCGGCTTGGGTTTTGGGGAAGGCGATCACCTCGCGGATATTAGGCGCGCTGGCGAAAATCATCGCCAGACGGTCAATCCCCCACGCCATGCCGCCGTGCGGGGGGGCGCCATATTCAAACGCCTCCAGCATGTGGCCGAATTGTTCGCGGGCGTGTTCCATCGTCTGACCAATCAACGGGAAAATTTTCTCTTGCAGGGCGCGGTCATGGATACGGATGCTGCCGCCGCCAACCTCGTAGCCGTTGCAAATCAGGTCATATTGGCTGCCGCGCACCTTGCCGGGGTCGGTATCCAACATCGGGACATCTTCTGGCATCGGCATGGTGAACATGTGCTGTGACGGATCCCAGCGCTTGTTTTCCTCGTCCCAATAGAACATCGGGAAGTCGATAATCCACGCGAAATCCATCACGTTCGGGTCAGCCAAGCCCAACATATCGGCGATTTGGCGGCGCAGCTTATCGACGCTGGCGTAAACGACCTCGGCCTTATCGCTGACGAACATCAAAATGTCGCCGGGTTGTGCGCCGGTCTGCTCAAACAGAGTCATTTTCTGCTCTGGCGTGAAGTATTTGCCGATAGGGCCTTTGACTTCGCCGCTGTCCTCAATCGGCAGCGCCATATACGCCAAGCCCTTCGCACCGACTGTTTTTACGAGGTCTTCGAGGTCTTTCATCAGGCGCTTGAGGCCTTCGCCTGTGACCAGTTCTGCCGTATTATCGCGCTTGCGGTGCAGACCCGGCGCACGGATGACCTTAACCGGCTTACCGGCTTGGACGGCTTGTTGGAAGATGGGGAAGGCCGATTGACCGGCCAACTCGGTCACATCCACCGCTTCGAGGTCATAGCGGAGGTCGGGCTTATCGCTGCCGTATTTTTCCATCGCCTCAGTATAGGTCAGGCGGCGTAGCGGCTCATATTTGAGAGACTTTTCCGGCAAGATCTTTTTCGCCAGCGCCAAAATCATCTTCTCCATGAATTGGAGCATGTCCTCGCGCTCGACAAAGCTCAGTTCCATGTCCAGTTGGGTGAATTCCGGCTGGCGGTCTCCGCGCAAATCCTCATCGCGGAAGCAGCGGGCGATTTGGAAATATTTCTCGAATCCGGCCACCATCAACAGTTGCTTCAATTGCTGAGGCGATTGGGGCAGGGCGTAAAATTTGCCGGGTTGCAAACGCGACGGCACGAGGAAGTCGCGTGCGCCTTCTGGCGTGGTCTTGAACAGGATCGGCGTCTCGATTTCGAGGAAGTCGGCCTCATCCAGATAATCGCGCAAGAATTTGACCATCTTGTGCCGCAAGATGATGTTGTCGCGCATGGCAGGGCGGCGCAAGTCTAGGTAGCGATATTGCATCCGGCGGACTTCTTCGATGTTTTCCTCGCGGTTGATGAGGAACGGCGGCACTTTCGACTCGTTCAGCACAGTGATGGTGTCTGCCACGATGTCGATACTGCCTGTCTCGAGTTCAGTGTTTTCTGTGCCTTCGGGGCGGCGGCGCACCGTGCCGGTGATTTGCAGGACATATTCGCTGCGGACGGTGTGCGCGATGGCGTGGGCGGTGGGGTTAACGGCCTCGTCTACCACAATCTGGACGAGTCCCCAGCGGTCACGCAGGTCTAGGAATATCAAACCGCCTTGGTCACGGCGGCGATTGACCCACCCCGCCAGCGTGACGGTTTGGCCGATGTGCGTTTCGCGCAGTTCTCCGCAGGTGTGTGTTTTGTGCATGGGGCGCTGTTTTCCGTTTATCTGTGAAAAGGTGGACAATCCGCCGAAAAGCATAGCACGGACAGGCGCATAAGCACAGTGGGGCGT
>DAOTTP010000282.1:0-9860 GCA_034437835.1 Anaerolineae bacterium
CCGCGTACTGCGATTGCTTGTTCTTTTGTCCACCCTAAGTCATCAATTGTGAGTGATTTCTTAGGAGAGGGATTATCTGTAGATACGGAAATGATTTTTGACTCATAATATCCTGATGCCTTTGCAACAGGCATCATAATCACATTCCCATAAAAAGCTTTTCTCATGGGAACAGAAACCATACCACTACTTGTACGAGTAGTAGTGGTGGAGAATTTTATAATTTTTGATTTGTGGGTCTGTGGATTTTCTCCGCTTTCATTACTTAGATTAACATCAGAAATTGTTCCACCGGTTGAACCAGCATATTTGCGTTCATTTGGAACTGTTTGCATGAATTAACCTTTGTCTTAATCTTCTGAGGTTTCGGCGTTATTGGTGTCTACCACACTCTGCTGGAGAGCATCAATAAATGATTGTAACTTATCTTTAGCTATCACAATACGAGCAACACAGTTCGCTTTTACCGATTTGATCTTTCCATGATCTGCCGGTGAAAACAACAATGGAGGAGTAATCTCAAAGAAGGAGATATAGAACTCATTCTCCCCTCTCTGGATAAGCATATTTGTAGCGTATCTATTTAATAAATCTCCAAAATTCCACTCAATAGGTAATTCAAATTCTTTAGGTTCTGGATTCTCCATGGGATGTCCTCTGTTGATAACATTTAAAATTCTGAAAGAGAACTATACCACATAAAAAGTAAATTTGTATAAAGATATTGTTGACATTAAATAGACTCATACCACCTCAAAACTGCGCCCAAAATATTCCATCGTGTCACCGATGGCGGGTTGGGCGACGGCCATCAATATCGTGCCGCCTTCCCCAGCCCATGCCTGTGACAGCGGAATCGCCTCCGCGATGGACTCACAATACGCCAGCGGAATATCCGCCCGCCCCGCCGCAGATAAGGCCGCCCGCGCCGCCGATAATGCTGTCGCCTCATCCGGGAAATTGATGGTCACGTTGCGCCCGGTGCGCGTGATAATCCATTGATCGGCGACCTCCGCCAGCATCGCATAGACCGACTTCACATCGCGGTCTGTTGGGACGGCAGAAATGACCACCACCGGCGGGGTCAAGCGCGCACGGATACTCTCCAAAAACGAGCGCAAACTCAGAATATTCACCGCGCCGTCAATATAAATGGCCGGACTATCCGCCAATTTCTCCAACCGCCCCGGCCATATCGCCTGTTCTAAGCCGCGCTTGCTGATATTCAGATGCTCAGGGTCGGATTTTCCACTCACCCGCCGATGTAATATATCCGCCGCTTCGATAGCGAGGCTGGCGTTATCGATTTCATAACGGCCATAAAACGGCAAGTTGATTTCGAGTCCGTGAATCCCCATCACCACACCGTCCGACCAATCCCGCACATACACGCCCACTTGGTCAGAGGTCAATTGATGGAAGGTCGCGCCAAGTGCCGCTGATTCAGATTCTAGAGTGGCGCGGACATTCGGCGCTTGCGGCAAACTCAGGCCGTGGCCGCCCGATTTCAGCACGCCGACCTTGTGCCACGCGATTCGCTCCGTCGTCGGGCCAAGATAACGGGCGTGTTCCAGCACAATTGGCGCGAACAAGCCGAGATGACTCGGGAGCAACGCATTGTCATCAAACCGCCCACCGCGCCCGACTTCAACCACCGCGACATCGCAGTTATTTTCGTCAAACCAGCGCAATGCCATCGCCAAGAAAATCCCTTGCGGACTCAGATATTTATTATCCGGCAAACTGGCGGCGATCTGGTCAATTGACGGTTTGAGTTCATCCATAAGGCGCAAAAAATCCGCCAGCGGAATCGCCCGCCCATTCACGCGGATGCGCTCACGATAGCTAACCAGATGTGGGCTGGTGATTGTCCCAACCGTGTGGCCGTATTCACGCAGAATCCGCCCCGTCAGCGTCGTGACCGAGCCTTTGCCCTTGCTGCCTGTGACGACGGCGTATTCACGCGGTTTGGCGGGCAGATGGTTCAACGCCAATAAGTCACGAGTCGGGCTAACATCGCGGGTGTCTTCATCCAAACCGCGCCCGCGCCAATTGATGGCCGCCAACGAGGTGAAGATATAGGTAACGGCGTCGGTTTCTGTGGTGAAGGTCATGATTTTTTCGCATGAGGAATACTGTTAAAAAACACAGGTCGAATCATACACCGCTGGCCTAGACGTAACCAGCTGCGTCGGGCAGATTCTGAATTTATCGCGCCATAAAATCCCCTCTTTGTAGGTGTGCAAGGGATTTAGGAATGAGATTTTCCGCTATACCGGTTCACAATCCGTGGTGAATTCTAGCGACACGCTGACATCGCGAATCGAAAACCTATAGCCGTCCTCATCATAGGTGATAGTAGCGACAGCCTCAGCGGGTGCGCCTTCTGCCAACGCTACCCACCAGAACGCCTCAAACGGACAGGCAGGTGGTTCTAAAAAGACCGGCTTGAGGGTCTGCGGACTGCTTACGCTGCGTGTCATGCCCTCATTAACATAGGTATAGGTCAAACGAGACGATTCATTGGTCGTGGTTACCCGTCGCGACTGGTTGAGGGTATAGGCCGCAATGTTGATTTTCTCGTACCATGTCCCCCCGCCACCTGCGCCGAGGGGTGGCGCGTCAGCAGGCGCATCGACCTCAACCATGAATTCAGCATCTACTCGTGGAGAGGGTAGATAACTCGCTGTTAAATCAAGCGTGCCATCCGAACGGACGAACTGCGCCTCAAATTTGACCAACCGAGCATCTTCCCCCGCGAAGGCTTGCATCGAGTCAAAATTGGTTATAGGGTCATAATTGGCGGGGTCGCCTCCAACCGGACGAGTCTGAATGATCTTCGCGCCCGTGAGTTGTGAAAACATGCTGTTGAGTAGGTTTGGGGCAAACACGGCGGCTAACCCGACCCCGAGACCTAGCACTATCCCGCCCGCGATGAGGACGGAGAAAAACACCGTGATGCAGCCCCGCTTACCCTTACCACGCGAGTTGCCAGTCGGTATGGGAGTTGTAGAGTGGTTAGGGCTGCTCATCGAAACCTCGTGGGGTGGCATAAGAAGGTGCAATAACCGCATTCTACCTCCAAACCACCGTGACCGCTGGCATACCTTCACCCACCGACGATCACAAAGGATAGAGGTTAATCCCCAGCGCCGTGCCGACAGCGACAATCAGCGGGGCGATGAGTAGCGCCGGTAGGAAGTTGGCGATGCGTGCGCGCTTGATGTCCAAGAGGATGAACGACAAGCCGACTAAGACCATGCCGCCGGTAGCGGTCATCTCGGCAATCATCGCGTCGCTCATAAATTGACCGGCCACGCTCCCAATCAATGCCAATCCGCCCTGCACAATCAACACGGTCAGCGCCGTGAAGGCCACGCCCACCCCAAACGTCGCGGCAAACGCAACTGAGGCGAAGGCGTCGATGATGCTCTTGACGACCAACTGTTGAAAGCCAGCCGGTAGCCCCATCCCGTCTTGCATTGACCCCAACACGGTGAGCGGGCCGATACAGAAAATCAAGCTGGTGGTCACGAATCCAGTGATAAAGCGGGTGCGAGGGTCATTAGCCGGAGTATTTTCGCCCTCAGATGAGGCCGCCCCGCCGAAGCGTTTTTGCAACCATCCCCCCAAACTCTCTAAGCGCACATCAAGCCGAAGCGCCTCGCCAATCAATGCGCCGATAGCGATGCTGAACAGCGGAATCAGGATGTTTCTGGTCGCTTGCGCGTTGCCAATCCCCATCATCAGCGTGACGAGGCCGAGGCCAAACACAACCGTCTCCCGCGCCCGTTGCGGGAGACGATCACCGACCAGCATGCCCAACAAACTACCGACCAGCACCGCGACGGCATTAAACAACGTTCCACCCATAGTTGACCCCGCAATGCGCGTAAAGGCATGGCGCACCATGCCCTGATAGGTTGCCGTTACTTGGCCGAATCGAGCCGGTCAGCGTATTGGCTTTTGTAATATTCCAGATATTCGCCAGACTTGATTTTGCGCCACCACCACGCATTTTGCGCGTACCACTCTATCGTGGACTTGAGCGCCTCAGGAAAAGTGGTCGAACGCTCCCAACCGAGGGCGCGGAGTTTGCTGGCGTCCATCGCGTAACGGCGATCATGGCCTTTGCGGTCTTCGACGTGCTTAATTAGGCTGTGTGGCTTGCCCAACAAATCCAGCATGGCGTGGACGACATCGACATTATATTGTTGATTCTCGCCCGCGATGTTATAGGCTTCCCCACTTTTGCCGTGATGTAGCGCGACATCGATTCCGGTCACATGGTCTTCGACATACAGCCAATCACGCACCTGCTTGCCGTCACCATACAACGGCAGCGGACGGTCATCAATCGCCTCACTGATGAACAGCGGGAGCAGTTTTTCTGGGTACTGATACGGCCCGAACGTGTTGCTGCCACGGGTGATGACGGTATCCATGCCGTGGGTGATGTGATAAGCGCGTACCATCAACTCACCACCAGCTTTGCTGGCCGCATACGGGCTGTTGGGCAGAAAATTATCGCCTTCCAACGATAATCCTTCGTGAATGTCGCCATACACTTCATCGGTGCTGACCTGTAGAAAGCGCCCGATGCCGTGCTTGTGGCCTTCATCCAAGAGGATATACACGCCGACCACATCGGTATGCACAAAGGCGTCCGGCGCGAGGATGCTGCGGTCAACGTGCGACTCGGCGGCGAAATTCACGATGGTGTCGATGTCGTATTTCTTGAGGACGACTTTCAACGCCTCGCGGTCTGCGATGTCGCCGCGCTCAAAGCGATAATTTTCCTCATCGTCAATCGGCAGCAGATTATCGAGGTTGCCCGCGTAGGTCAGCTTGTCAAAGACGATGATGGTGTAGTGCGGGTACTTGGCGACCATATAGCGGGCAAACGCACTGCCGATGAATCCGGCTGCTCCGGTGACGAGGATATTCTTCATCAGCGTTACTCGGCTTTCGTCTCGGCGATGACCGCTGCGGCCTCAACTTTGGCGGGTTCGGCGGGCTTATCATCTGATTTAACCGGCTCGACAACCACAGGCTTGACCGGCTCGGCGGGTTTTTCAGCGACGACGGGGGCTTTCAGGACGAACTTCTCAACCGCCTCAGCCACGCCGTCAGCATCGTTGCTGGCGACAGTCGCATCAGCGACGGCCTTCAGTTTCGGATTAGCGTTACCAACGGCGACACCGATTCCGGCCAATTGAATCATCTCGATGTCATTTTCACCGTCGCCAATCGCCAGCATTTCTTCCGGTTCAAGGCCAAGTTCCTTCAACAACAATTTGAGCGCCGTGCCTTTGGACGCGCCAAATGGCAACAATTCAATCGCTTCTGGGAGGGCTTGGGTGATGCGGGCTTCGCCGTCAATCAGGTGAGTCAATTGCCAGCGTAGCGCGGTGATGTGCTTGGCTTCGCGCCCGCAGAAAATCAACTTATTAACCGGCACATCGTCCACAATATTGACCAGCGGCCCGACGGCCTCCGGCTTTGGCTCGTCGTATTCTTCGGTCAAAACGGTGGATTCAACCGTGTGGCTACGGACGAGGATGCGCTTACCGCTGTAGGCCATCGCCTGATAGCCCCGGTCTTCGATGAGGGTCAAGACGCGGCGCATCAGTCCGGCATCCAATGTGCCAAGATGCTGCTCTGAGCCGTCTGGGTGCGAAATCACCAGCCCTTGCACGTAAATGCCGGGGGTCTTGAGGTCAAGGGTCTTAATGATGTCATTGACTGAGCTACGGGTTTTGCCCGTCGCCAGCACGACCTTGACGCCCTGCGCCATCGCCGCCTTGAGCGCTTTTTCGGTGCGCTCGGTCATCTTATGCTTGCTGTTGAGCAGCGTGCCGTCAACGTCGGTGACAATCAGCTTGATGTCGGATTTTTTCTTAGTCATAGCGTTGTGTTTTACTCCACGTAGACGACGGAATGGTCGCCGAGATTCATCTTCAACGCGCTAGGGCGCGCCTTGTTACGGGTGAGGATGACACTGCGCCCGATGAGGCTGTCTTGCAGCCGCGAGGGCAGGTCGCTGATAGTCGAGTCTTCTAGGATGATGCTGCGCTCGATTTCACAATTTTTGATGTGTGTGCGGTGGTAGATGCTGGTGAACGGGCCAACATAGCTGTCCTCAATCACCGCGCCTTCCCCGATGATGGCTGGGCCACGAATCACGCTGTTGCGGATGACCGCGCCCGCCTGAACCGTCACACGTTTATCAACCTGTGAGTTTTCAACCACGGCGTCGGGCGCGATGGTCGGATTTAGTTCTTCCAACACGCAAGCGTTGGCCTCCAACATATCATAGGGCTTGCCGGTATCGATAAACCAGCCCTGATGGATGTGCGGGAAAACGCGGTAATTTTGGTCAACCAGCCACTGAATCGCGTCGGTGATTTCATACTCGCCGCGTTTGGACGGTTGAATCGCGTAAATCGCGTCTTTGATGTGGCCGTCAAACATATAAATCCCGACCAGTGCCAGATTAGTCGGTGGGACAGGTGGCTTCTCGATCAATTTCTCAATTGACCCGTCTGGGCGCAATACCGCCACGCCGTAGCTGCTGGCGTTGGGGACTTCTTTCAGGACGACTTGCGCGTTCCATTCCTCATGGGTGGCGAAATCGCTAATCAGGCTGCTGATTCCGCCCTCAATGACGTTATCGCCGAGGAACATGGCGAATCGCTCGCCGTCTTTCAAGAACCCTTTTTCGTAGGCGGTGCGGACGGCGTGCGCCAACCCCTTCGGCTCCTCTTGCAAGATGAAAGTGATGTTGGCGTCAAAATTCGCTTGCGTCACGGCACGTTGAATCTCATCGCCGGTATTGGGCGCGATGATGATGCCGATTTCGCTCACGCCGGCCTCGCGGATGGTGTCAATCACGCGGAACAACACCGGCGTATTCGCCACCGGCACAAGTTGTTTTGCCAGCGTATAGGTTAGCGGTTGTAGGCGTGTGCCTTTGCCACCGCTAAGGATTAGACCTTTCATAACGACCCCCTAATACTTCGAATTTTCACGCGGGGCGTTGGTGAGTGCCGCGCCTAAGACGCGCACATGAGCGCGTTCCAGCGCTTCCCGCGCCCGTTGGGTATGGTCACGCCGAGTCGCCCCGGCACGCACAATCAACAGCACGCCGTCCAGCTTGCCACCCAAGACCGTTGCATCGCTGACGGCCAAGACCGGCGGCGTGTCAAAGATGATGTAATGCGCCCGCGCCTTCAAAACCCCGATGATGTCCGCCAAGCGAGGGTTGCCGAACAGGTCGGACGGGCTTGAGGTCGTGCTGCCCGCCGTCAACAACCACAGGTTATCGACTTTGGTCTGGGTCAACGGTGGCTGCGCCATCGCGCTATCATCGGTGAATAATGACGCGAGTCCGCGCCCGCTCTCGACGCCCCACAGCGTGTGCTGGCTGGGCTTCCGCAAATCGCCATCGACCAGAATCGTCTTATGACCGGATTGTGCGAATGTGACCGCGAGATTGGCGGCGGCGCTACTCTTGCCATCGGCATTGGCGGCGGCGCTGATGGCAAACGCCATCACCGGCTTGTGCGGGTCAAGCTGCATCAGGTTCGTCCGCAGCGTGCGGTAGGCCTCAGACGCGGGTGAGCGCGGGTCGCTGAGGGTGATGAGCGTGTCTGCCATGCGGGCTACTCCTTCAAAAATGGACGGTGTTCAATCACGCGGGACGGACGCCAAAAGTGGTAAGCCGTCTATATCAGCGCGTGAGATGATGAGCCGGTATTTGCGATATTCCAGTACGAAAACGAGGACAGCCCCCACCAATAGGCCAACCAACCCGCCCAGCGCCATATTGATGACCGTGCGCGGGCGATACAGCTCATAGCGCGGCGCGTCTTGTGGGATCGCCAAAATCTGGTCGCTGGCGTTGAGGTCTTGATTGCGACGGTTGCGAATCTGTATCAGCTTATCGCCCCAGCGCTGCGCGACGATATTGGCAAATTCACCGCTATTATCATCAACCTCAATACGGATGAGCATTTGGTCGGGGATTGCGCCGATGCGCGTCCCGCCTTTGAGGGCTTGTGGCGAAATACCCATGCCCAATTCAGCGATGATTTCGGCGGCGACTTCGGTAGTGTGCAGTTCAACTACAACCGCGCCCAACAACGAACGTTGACCAGCCGCAATGCCTTGATTACTGCTGGCCGGTTCAATCAGGACTTGATAGGTTGAACGGTAGACCGGCGTCTGGCGACGGCTGACCACCCACATCGCGCCCGCCGCAAGCGCCGCGCACAACACGAGAATCCATCCGCGCTGGAACAGTAAGCGCCCGTATTCGAGCAGATTCACGGCATGTCACCCCGTTTCAGTCCCCATTCAACAGCCGATCCATTGTATCGGATGGTGGCGTTTGCGGTAGGGCGCACATCACACGGCGCATATAAAACGTAGGAATCGACGTTGAAAAGCGTCAAGAGTACAATTACAAAATCGTGATATACTGGCAACCATGATGGACATAACCTTCACCCCCACACATAAAGCCCCACGGGCAGACGCGGCGCGCAACCACGAATTGATTTTGTGTACAGCGCGACGTTTGTTCGATTCTTTGGGGGTTGGCAACGTCACAATGTCCGCAGTTGCCGAGGCCGCCGAAATTGGCAAGGGGACGCTCTATCGCCACTTCCCCGACAAGGCCGAACTGCTCCATGCGCTGCTTGACAGTGAGACTCAGGGACTCCACGCCCAAACTGAAGAGCGCCTCAGCCGTCACGAGTGCGCCAAAGAAAATCTACACTGGTTCATCGACCAAGCCTTAGATTTCTCGCATCGCAACCGTGCAGTATTGTGCGAGGCCACCAATCATGCCCCCGTCGCGACCCTCAATCATCCGTCGCGGGTGTGGTGGCGCGATGTCCTGACCGAGTTGTTCCGTCAGCGCAACAGCCCGGTAGCCCCCGCTTATGCCTCTACCCTCATCTTCATGATGCTGGACTCGCACACCCTCTATCATCAACAGGTGCAGATGGGTTTCAGCCTAGAAGACATCCGCACCAACTTGCATCTCCTGATTGACCGGCTGGCTTAAAAGCAGCGATGAGTGAATGAGTCCCATTTGAAGCTGGCTTTAGCCAGCTATTCTTCCCCAATTCTCGCCTAGCAGTTCCCTTTAGGGAGCTTGAATCGGCAGACGGACGCTGTAGGGGCGAGGCTTGCCCGCCCGTTCTGGCGTCCAACGAGGCGAAATCATCATCATCACTGTCAACTAAGCCTCATAAAACGGACTAACGTCCGTTTTCTCATAATGCGTTAACGCTGATTTTTCAGGCTGATGTGGTATCGTTAGTTCATAAAACGGACTAGCGTCCATTTTTGAAAATTTGGGCGCAAACCTAAGGAGCGACACCCCACTATGGCTATCTATAACTTCGAGCAAAATCACACTTCAGCTCAATTCAGCGTCCGCCACATGATGTTGACCAACGTGCGCGGTGAATTCCGCACCGTCAGCGGCAGCCTGAGCTACGACCCAGCCAACCCGAACGCTTCGACGGTTGAAGCTCAAATCGTCGTCAAGTCAATGGGGACAACTGGCGTGGAACAACGCGACGGCCACCTCCAGAGCGCTGACTTCTTCGACTCTGAGAAATTCCCGTTCATCACCTTCAAAAGCACCTCGGTTGAGATTGATGGCGATAATGGCAAGATTCATGGCGATTTGACCATCAAAGACGTGACCAAGCCCGTCGTTTTGAACGTCGAGAAGTTGGGCGAATCGAAGTCGCCGTGGGGTCAGGTTGTGTTGGGCTTCAACGGAACAACCAAGATCAACCGCGAAGATTTCGGCCTGACTTGGAACGTCGCATTGGAGACCG
>DAOTTP010000283.1:0-2394 GCA_034437835.1 Anaerolineae bacterium
TATAGTGTCGTCAACGGAACATACGCCCGATCCAGAGGAATCCCGGCGGAATATGTCGTATGTCGGGAAACTCCTAAAAGACTATCAAAACGGGCGCTTCGGGGTTTATCAGGTCATGATGGATGGCGAAATATGCGGTCCCAATATGACAGTCTATCGCGTGATGTCTTAGATCGCGCCCTCGGCTTGTCTCCCCTCTCCTGCTTTTGGGAGAGGGGTCGGGGGTGAGGCGTCTTTACCCTACGAGGGCGCTAGAAAGTGCATTCCCTCAGCCCCCCCTTTTTCTAGGGGGGGGCTGAATTTTGCCTACTTGACACTCACAGTTCTTTGGGAGTATAATGGTGTTATTGATTGAGTGAGGGGCAGTGAGATGAACGCACAAGAAAAGCAGTGTCACAATTCGTTGGGGGAGATTGCTCGCTCCTAAATCCCAGAAAGCCCTCTCCTAAGCCGAAAACTTAGGAGAGGGGTGGAAACTGGGGCGGTGTCTTCTCAGCCGCCCCCCATTGTATCGCAATAAGCGAGGCGTCCGCCAGACGCCAAAATCAGCCCCATTGGGGCAGAAGGAACGAATAAAATGTTGGACATGAAAGAAAACCGCGCCGAGAGCAAGGCAGATTACCGAACCGTCACGAAAGAAGTAGAACGAGCCATGCTGGATGCATGGGAGGTACGAGACAAGGAAACCTGGCTGGCATGGATCGCCGGGGTTGGAGCATTCTTCACTATCTTTCCGCGACGGATTTACGTCGCGGGTGGTCATGCGCTCGTGACCACCGAGAACCTCTCACTTCCCTCGCGGGAGGGGAATTACGTGTACGGCATGCAGCCGTATACGCTGGTCAATCTTGAAGTCAAGGTAGACACCCTCGACTACTACCGAAAGGGGGGCAGCGAGCGGCGCTGTCTCCAATGCTTGGAGGCATGGTGGGACGCGGGGGACGTTGCGGCGTCCTACGCCCCCAATATTGATATGCTATCGGAGAATTTCTACTCCAGCGCAGCACTCCTACTACGTGAACACGGACGCCGTGCAAACGGCGTTGACGAACTAGATTTCACAGAGGTCACTGTAGCCATCTAGTTCCCATCGCCCTGAGCATGGCGTGAAACTGCTCAGAAAGAGGCATCATGGAACTAAGAGAGGCACGGGCGCTGTTCATCGCCCTCTCGGAAACCCTACCCGAAGAGGAGGCGCTGCTTGAAGCAGCGCGTGCATGGGCGGAGTCAAAAAACGCAAATTACCCTGTCAAGGGACACTGGATTTTGGCGCACCTGGCGCTCGGCGTGTCGCTCATCGAGGACGGGCAACCGGAAGTCGCTGCAAAAGCGTTCCGGTTGTGGAAAACGACACGGGACGCAAGCGGGCGCGTCCTGCTTGACGACGAGACATTTTGCGTCACCGACGCCGCCGTGCGTGCGGGGGTGACTCGGCGCTTTGTCCAAAACGAAATTGTTCGCGGGAATTTGCCCGCAAAAAAAGACGCGAAGGGGTGGTACACCATCCGCGTAGGCGATTTTCAGGCGTGGATGGCTAATCCACGCCGGGGCAGCCGTTCGTAAGCCGCTTGTCTCCCCTCTCCTGCTTCTGGGAGAGGGGTCGGGGGTGAGGCGTCTTTACCCCGCCGCTGCGGGCGGCGACACCACTGGCGGACGCTTGAGTATCAATTCCCCCGCCGTGCCAATCTCCACCGTGAAGCCCTGTAGCTCTGCCCACAGTTTCACCCCTTCCTCGTCAAAGGTGGGTTTGGTCATTTTCGCCCCCGCGTACACGATTTTAATCAGTGACTCCAACCGATCCATAGTCGCAGCCGGATACTGCTCCCCCGACGTATTGACCGCCTTGTTCGAGATGATAATCACCCCCGTCACCAACGCCAATACCACTAGAATTAGCGCCGCGATCACCCAGCCCAACATATCACCGTTCATATTATATTGCCCCCATTGCGCTCACAAAAAACCACCACAAAATAAGCATAAAGCCGTACACAATCAAAAACGGCAACCACCGCCGCAGCACGCCCACCACCGCCACCTGTGACACCCTCACCGCCGCCCGCTCCCAGCGCCGCCGCCCGCCTATCCATTTTTCCGTAGTATCCAGTCGGCTGATAATCTCCGCTTGCTGGTTGTCAAGTTTGTGATCAATCTTGTCAAACTTCTCCGTAAACAATTTGCTGATCAAGTCGTAACCAGCAATCGCAAGGCTTGCTTCCTTCTCCGCCACCGAGACTCGATCCTCAATCTTATCCAGTCGCTTATTTAGTCGTCGGCTAAATGGCGCCATCTCAGCGCGGATCATTTTCCGCGTTTCTTCTGTGTCAACAAATTTTCCCTTATCATCGACCATGTTTTTACCCGCCCAGCCCCGTCCACAATTGAGCCGCCGCG
>DAOTTP010000284.1:0-1689 GCA_034437835.1 Anaerolineae bacterium
CCGCCGGAACATCTCCAGACGTGGCTGAACGACAACTGGAGTCTACTGACTGTCAAGCCCGCGCCGGACATCGACGCGGGGGCGGGCGGTGGAGGTGGGACGCGGGCGGTCATACTGACGGCAGAGGAACAAGCGCTGGCTCGCCGGGCGGGAATGACGGACGCGCAATACGCACAGTACAAGAAATAGCGCAGACAGAGGGGAACAATGCCAGATACTAGTTTAGGATTCCGGTTTCGGTATCGGTTGAGCGGGCAGCCGCCGACGATCCAAACTTTGACGTTCAAGGACACCGAGACGCTGACGAAAGGCGATCTCACCAACCTTGAAACGGGTGAGATTGACCTCGCGGCGACGAATGACACCACGCTAGTCGGCGCGATACAGGAGACGAAAGCCGGGACGGATAGCGTCACAACCGCCAGAGTGATCACAGACTTTGACGCCGTGTACGGGGTGTATGATGCGAACGCGCGGCTTATTGGCGCGACGCTGGATTTAGCCGGGGCAACGGGCGCAATGACCGTCGCCGCATCAAGCAACGTTGATTTGATCGTCGTGGCAAACAGCACGGCGGCTGAGGAAACACTCGTCATGATCGCGCATGGTGAACACTGGCAGCAACCGTAATTAGTCGGTTGAAGCCGGATTAGACAGGGAGAAAAGCTATGGCTATCGTGACAGGCGCAGGGTCGGGTTGGGCGGATTTGCTTGACCCGACGGTAAAGTTTAAGGCGGACGCGGCATTTGTACGGCGTCAGTCGATGCTGCCGATGTTGTTCAACGTGCAGGGGTCGAGTGGGGCGCGTGAACAAATCTCCGGCGTGGGGGCAATCGGGATCGACGCTTGGAAGAACTACGAAAATTCGGGCGGCATTACGCCGGAAGTCGACTTCGATCAGGGATACAAAAAGACGTATACCCACAAGGAATACAGTCTCGATTTCGGTATTTTCCGAAAAGACGCGGATGATTCCAACCTCGCTGAGGCGTTCCGGGTGGCGGAACGCATTGGTGACAGCGGATCGCTGTTTCGTGAGACGGAAGCGGCAAGCGTGTTCAACAATGCGTTTAGCAGCTCGTTTGTGGGCGCGGACGCGGTGGCGCTGTGCAGCGATTTGCATCCGCTGTCACCGCAAAAGACGGGCGTCACACAAGACAACAATTTCGCGCTGGCGCTGACTAAAACCAACGTCCGCACGATCCGCGAGGCGATGATGGCGTTCACGGATGATAACGGCAACAAGCGCGGGATCACCCCGAATTTGCTGCTCGTGCCGCCTCAATTACAGGACGATGCGATTGAGATCGTCAACAGCACTTTGAACCCTGACACGGCGAACAACACGGTTAATCCCATGTTTGGTCGGTTTCAGGTCATGCCTTGGCATTACCTGACCGACAGCAACGCATGGTTTATGATTGATTCCAACGAAATGAGGATGTCATTGGATTGGTTCAATCGTGCGCCGTTTAGCGTTGCGCGGCGTGAAGGCGATGACACGACGTTGAAGGCGTACTGGCGTGCGTACATGCGCTTTAGCTACGGCTGGAGCGGGTGGCAGTGGGTCGCGGGCAGCAACCCTAGCTAGTTAGCCTCACCCCTTAACCCCCTCCCCATTTGGGGAGGGAGTCAAATTGAAGGACGAGGCGTGCCTCGTCCCTACAAGAAAGAGGTTTCTATGACCA
>DAOTTP010000285.1:0-13495 GCA_034437835.1 Anaerolineae bacterium
ACGTTATCGTTGGTCGGGTCGATGGTCTGCTGCAAATCCTCAAAGCGCCCAACAGCCCAACGGTACGGGTAACTTTCTTCGGACGTGTCGCACTGAATCCCGACTCGCCACACGCCGTCCTGCTCAATCGCGTTGAGCGCAGCGGCGACTTGACTCTGTTGATAGACCGTCCCCGGCGGCGGGCCATCGGTGCGGATCGGGCTTGCGCCGTAATTCTCGACCACGACCTTAAAGACCAACACATCACCGATGGGGACGATGACCGTGCCGAGTCGGAGGTCGGCGGGGTCGTCCGGCAGTCCGATCAGCGCGCCGAGGCCGGTTTTATCCGAGAAATACGAGTCATCATACGGCTGGGTCATGAACACGACATCCGCGCCGGTGGTCTGAACGACGATTCCGGCACGCGGCTTGCCGCCGTTTTCGAGCCTGAGTTCTCCGCTGCGGCTGATGCGCTGACCTACGGCGTCTTGCGCTTCTAACACGACGGTATATGTCCCATCGGCGGGCGGCTCTGCGCCGATGTCTACGCCGCCTTCATAGTCGAACTCTTGCCAGCCGATTTCGCCGAGTTTGCTCTCTGTCTGGCGTTGGGCGATGTACAGGCGCTGACCGGTTGCGTCAATCAAATAGGCCGAGACGGTGGCCGGTTTGGTCAGGTAGGCATTGACCGCCACCCGATCCGCCACGCCGTCTTGATTGGGCGTGAAAAGGGTCGGCGAGAGGTTGAAATTATTGAGCAGGGGGAGGGTGGCGTCCCCGTCAGCTATGGTCAGCGCACCCGATTGGGCGGCCTGTTCATCGCGTTCAAGTCCGGCGGCGACCAACTCCCAGCGATATTCCCCGTCGGGAATCAGGCGGCGCTCAACCGTGCCTTCGATTTGCTCATCAGGCAAGATGAATCCGCTGACCACGCCGCTGAATTGGATGCCATAGTCTCCGGCTGGGGTGCGGATACCTTCTCGGAAGGCATAGGTCTGGCCGTCGGCGTTGGTCAGGTATAGCGAGACATGTGCTGCTCGTGCTAATTTGAATGAGAACTGCACAACATCGGTTTGACCGTCCGCGTTAGGAGTCAACGTCGGGGCATCGAATCCCGCCTCGGAGACTAAGGGGCGGTCAGGATTGAGCAGTAAATCCCCGCCGATAACCAATACCGCCGCCCCGATGAGCGCCGCCGCGAGGACGACAATGATTGAAAGACGCATCAGCCGCGCCCTCGCCTAGTTGTCGGGGGTAGCCGACGGTTTGGCCGTCGGTTCTGTGGTCGGTCTGAGGGTCGGGCGCGTCGTTGGCGCTAGTGTCGCTTCGAGGGTTGGTTCAAGCGTTGCTTCCTCGGTGGGTTGCGTTGTTACCGCTAGTATCGGCTCGGTTGTCGGCTCAAGCGTGGCCGCGCCATCCGAGGTCGGTTCAGCCGTCGCGCCGCCTGTGCGTAGCGCCAACGCTTGATTGATGGCCTCATTGACCGAGAGTAGTTGGTCGCCGTCGGTGACTTCGACCTCTACGTCGTTGACGAACACCGCTGGCGGCTGGATATCTGCATCGCGCCCGCCCGCATCCTCTAAGGCGCGGGTGGACAAATCAGCGGGGCGGTTGCTCCGCATACAATCACCGAAGCGCCCCATATCTAGGCCGAGATTGGCCGCGCCGCTGTTGAGGCGATTGCTGGAATAGGCGTCGTTGCCGTATGTATCAAACCAACTGTAAGCGGAATCGACAAATCCCCACAGTTTGTTTTGTTCGGTGGCGCACCATCCGGCGCGGGTCGCGCCGCCAAAATTGCTGACCTCGCCAATACGGTCATATAAGACATAAGAGAATGTGATATCGCCCGCTTTGATGCGTTCCAGAAGTACGGGAAAGACCTCGGCGTGGAATTTCCGCGACTCACTGTTGGATAAGCTGATATAGGCTGAGACGCGCACAGGTGCATCGGTGCTGCCGAGGCTGGCATAACCGCGCTGACTACGAGAGGCGAAAATACCCTCATAGCGGGCGATAGCGTCGGTAGGGATAGGGGCTTCGGCGGGGGCGCTATTGAACAAGAATGCCGCCAGCACGACGAGGGCGATTACGCCTATGATGGCGCCACCATAAATCAACGCCTTGCGGCGTTGTTCGGTTTCGCGTTCGCGGCGGCGTTCCTCGGTACGGCTGACCTTGACCTTCTTATCGGATTCTTTTGCCATTATCCCTCACCATTTTCCTTCTTATAGCTCGCGTTTAGACGCATGAGTAGGTCGCTGTTTTCCATCAGGTTGCCGAGTACGCCGTTGATGAAACGGGGGGAGGCGTCTGCGCCGTATTGCTTGGCGAGGCTGACCGCTTCGTCAATGGCGACGCCCACCGGCACGAGGTCGGCGAGGCCGTGTTCAAAAATCGCCAAGCGCAGGATGCAACGGTCTACGGCTGCGAGGTGCTTGACCGGAAATTCCGGCGCGAATGGCTGAATGGCGGCGTCGATGATCGGACGGAATTTCATCACACCCATAATCAGCTTATTCATGTATTGGGAGATGTCATCGCTCAGGCTGGCGTCCATGCGCGCCGCCAAGCCGTTCAGCACTTCGCCGGTAGGGTGGCCGGTCAGGTCGATTTCGTAGAGGGCTTGCAGCGCCAACACGCGGGCGATGCTGTGGTCGTGTTGCATGGGCGTGTGCGGGATGTCCTCAACCGACACTTCATCGCCCGGTTCGAGGTCTCCCAGTTCTGGGATGGGAAGTGACATACGTGTATCGTCCTAGCAAGTGTTGTATTTTCAAGGCGCTAAGTATAGGACAAGCTTGGGGGTTTGGGCAGGGGGGCATCTGACGCTCTGCCTGTGATTTGCCGTCAGGGGATGGTGATTGGGATGTTCGGAATGTTGAGGCGATATAGCGATACGCCGCCGCCTTGAAACCGCACATCCGCATAGCCGTTAAGGACATGCTCTCCAGAGGCCAGCGGTAGTTGATTGAAAGGCAGCACAAATTCGGCGCTGTTGGTCGCGTCTGAGCCGACGGGCGTGATGATGGCTTGCATCGTGACTTGTCCGTTTTCCAAGCGATAGCGTGAGCGGTCTGCATTGGGGGCGAGGAGGAGTTGTCCATCGGCGTGCGTGACCCAAATCCCCACCAGCAGATTTTTCCCATCGCAATCGGAGGTGATGACCGACACGCTAACTTTTAGGCCGCCCCCCTCAACGAGAGAAGCATCTGCGTTGGAGACGGCTTCTATGGCGCTCACAGTACAGGGCTTGAGAGTCGGCGGAGCATCTGTTCCCGCGCCGAATAAGACGGGCGAACTCCCCTCTAGTGATTCCGGGAGCGCGGGCATGGTCGGCGCGCTCTCGCTGAACGTCACCAATGGAGGCGTGCCTTGTATCGGTGCGCTCAAACTTTGTGGGCTGTCATCATCATTACTGCGTATCAAGACGAGTATGACGGCGAAGGCGAGCAACCACACCCATTGATGCGTAAGCTGGTTTCTAACGGGTTGAGGTCGCGGCTGCATCGGTTGTGGTGTGGCTGGCACTGGGCGTTGTGCAGCGGGCGGTTGTGCAAGCGCCGGACGTTGAGCGAAGCCGGCGCGGGGTGGGAAAATCTGCGCGGCGTGGGGTGGCATCGGCGTGCCTGCCCGACTGTTGATGGGCAGAGGCGCGGCGTTCTCTAGGCGTTTCTGGCGCTCTGGGTCAGGTTGGCGCGGCGTGAACGGGTTAGCGCCCGGTGGACGTGGCGCACCATTGCCCTGTCCGGGTGGGCGGCCAATCCCTTGAAACCCCCCGCCAACCGCTGGGCGTGGGGGAACCGCTACGCCCTCTTCAAGACGCGCCCGTAGTTCGTCTTCCCTCCGTCGGACAATCGCAGCAAAGTCGTTGTCGGGTCGGTTCTGACCCGCCTGATGGTTACGGGGAAGGGGGTCGGCCATCAGTCGGAACCGGTAAGTTCGTGGGCGCTGAGGGGGAGACGGCGTTTAAGCCTAAAATTGTCTCGTGGTCGCCCATCGCCAAGCGCCCGTTGGGGTCGCAGACGGCGCAATCATCCCGACGGTCTGCGTGGATAGCGCGTAGGCTTTGGTCGTGTAGGAAGTAATAAGTCAGGCGTTGTTGGGCGCGGTAGCCGGTCAACAGGTTGAGAAATTCGCCCACCGCCAGCGATGCTAAGGTGCTGTTGAGGAAGGCCACCGACGGCGCATGGATGTCCTCATCAGGGATATAGCCGTGCGCCCGTCGAATCTGGCGCTGGTCGGGCGAGAGCAAATCATCCGCCGCAAGGTTCGCGTTAATTGCCCGAATGCATTCCAAGCAGAATCCATCCGGCATGACCACCCGATATTGCCCGCCGGATTCGGTGATTTTGCCGTCGTCGTCGGTGTTGATCCCAACGCCGATGTCGATATACGGCAGCATGTATTGGACGCTGAAACTGTTGAGCAACAGGCGGCTGCCGTGGTTGTCGGTACAGCCGAAAATCACATCACATACTTTGAGGGCTTGTGCGCCTTTGACGGTAGGGAAATGCGCGGCGTGGGTCTCAATTTGCATGGCGGATGGGTCAATCGATTCCAACGAATCGCGCACGACATCGGCCTTGTTGCGGCTGCGGGAGGCGTCATGCCAATCCGCGCCGACGAATCGGTTCAGGTTGGATTCTTCGAGCGTGTCGCCGTCCATCAAGACGAATTGGCGCACGCCCAATAACGCCAATTGCTGCGCCACCGCGCTCCCGATTCCGCCCAAACCGATGATCCCCACCCGCGTCGCCTTCACCCGCGCTTGCCCTTGCTCACCAAATGCTTGTACCTGACGGGTGAAGCGGGCTTGATAACGGGCGGCTTGTTCGGCGTCTGGTACATCCAACGTGCGGATGGCGTAGCGCTTAATCGGGTGGCTGAGGATGGTCACACCGTTGATGGCGTCCATCGTCCCCGCCTCTGGGTTATAAATCATGCCGTCGGCGCTATCATGCCCGAATACCAGCATCAAATGATGGAAGGGCGGCTTGGCTTTGGCCGCGAACCACTCGAAACGTGGCATGGCTTGGCCGGTATCAATGCCCGAAAACCCGACGCTCTCATCTGCGAACGGGTGCGAGTGAATCTCAATCAGGCTGTAATCGTGGGTCAGGGTGTGGCGTGCGATACGTTGGGCGGCCTCATCGGTCATGTGCAGATAGCCGCCGTTTTGAGTGACGAAATCGGCGGCTTCCATCGGCAATAGGTGATGGACAAGTAACTTTAGGCGGTCAGTCCCCTCTACCGGCGTGGCGAACGCGAACGCGGCTTGTTCATCGCCATTGGGCTGAAATAAATGAGCGTGCAGCCATGCGAATTGGTCGCTGGTGAAAACAACCTCGACGGATTGAGGGCGTGTCATGGGCGTTTGCTCCCCTCAAGGCCGAGGATGCCGAGGCACAGGTGCAGGTAGCTTATCAGGTTATCGCCCTCATCTGCTCGATTGGTCGGACGCCATGTGCTGTGTTGGACGTTATAGGCGTGGGCGCAGAACCAATTCCATTTGGCGGCAATCAATTGCTGTTGCCATTCCGGGTAATGCTTATCGCGCATCCCCCTGAAATAATGGTTGGTGATTTTTAGACCCGCGTCGCAATAAAACCCATCCGGCGGCACTTGCGGGTAGGCCATCGGGACGAGCATCAGGACATCGACCCGCCCATCGCCGTTGTAGGTCAGGCTTGGGGGGACGGGCAATTGCTTGACGCACACCCATGTCCCCTCTTGGGTATCAAAAGTTACGCGGTCAGGTTCTGTTCCGTATTCCGGGGCGATGACGGTGAACACCTCATCCTTGACGCGGCGCAGTAGCGCGGTCTGGCTCATGGCGGCTGCCTGTTAGCCGTAGATGAACGAGGGCAAGTCCTCGAAACGGTCAAAGCGTTCGACTTCTATGGTTTGCGCCTTGTCGATGATGATGCGTTCGCCGCGTGCATTGACCGCGACGACGGTGCGGGCGGGGTCTTTGCCAGATTCAATCAAGATTTCGCGCCCGGTCTTGACCGCCTCGTCGGTTTCTACGAATTGGTTGCCGACCCAATAGCCGTTTTGACGTGCCATGATGCGTTTTTCCTTTCGCGTTTTTTTGTTGGGGATACACGGCGGGTTTTGCGCCGTCCATCTTTCTCATCATAGGGCGGATTCGCAATCAGAGTCAACCAACGTCCCGATTTTTTCAGCCGTACCCCAGCAAAGGGGGGTGGTCAGCCATGTTTTGCCTCGGTGAGCGCGTCCAGTTCCGCCTGATAAGCGGCTTCTTGGCGTTCAATCACGGCATGATGCTCGGCATAATCAGAGTAAGGCCGCTAAAACCTCTGGCTCTGTGATAAAAAATTCTTCCGTTAGCCGTGTCACCGACCAACTTAACTCCTGTGCGCTACGGGCAATGGTCGCGATAGGGATACGCCGACCTAATAGATGTGGGCGCTAACCAAACAAACGTGTCTCAATGTAAGCGCTTAAATCAACTTGGGTAATAGGGAGAGGCAACATCATTTTTTACCTGTTCGATTCTGTTAAAGTATATAACGTTTATCTCTCCTAACAACACAGCTAGGGCAAACGCATCAAAATCCCGCCAGAGGCTAAAGCCATCTGGCTACCGTCTTGAAGCCGACTAAAGCTGGCTGTTCTTTCGAGATTCTCGCCTTATAGTCCCCTTCAGGGGGCTTCAAATGGCAGACGGACGCTGTAGGGGCGAGGCTTGCCCGCCCGTTCTGGCGTCCAACGAGGCGATTCCATGACGGCTTTCCCGTAAATGATTTGATGCGTTTGCCCTAACAACACAGCCACTTTGAAACCTCACACGGGTGTAATATGTTATACTTTCCGTACATAGCGGGGTTTTGCGGCACGCTGGGCAGCACTTGCGGGTTATCCTTATTGTCCTCCTTTCCTTATCCTGCCGCCGCGTTCAACACAGCCACCACTCAGCACAAGGATTTTACCCAATGGCTACTTGGATGATCGTCGAAGACGAGCCTGATTTGCACGAAATGTTGGAAGAAATCTTCAACACTTGGGGGATCGAGACGATCACCTTTGATAATTTTGATGAAGCCCTCGAATGGATTGAAGCAGTCGATCAGGGCGGCAATGTTGGCGAATTGCCCCAACTGGTGATGCTTGATCTGATGTTCAAGCGCATCATGCGCGGCGATGAGGTGGGCGAACGCTTGCGCCGCAGCCCATTCCTACGGAACGCCGCCATCGTGGTCATGACCGCCCAGCGCGACATGCCAGAAGTCCGCGAGGAGGTCATCCGCAAGGTGCAGCCGGATGATTACATCCAGAAGCCGCTGCCGCGCATCAGCGATTTGCAAAAACGGCTAGAGGTCGTGTTGGAAAAACGTCAACAGACCAACCAGCGTAATCCCCTCCCGCCACGCGGCTAACCCCTTTTATCCGGCTACCGACCAGAAAACCAACCTAAGACTATGAAGAATATCGCCCCAAAACGTGCAATCACCCGTCAAGCCTACCAATTCATCGTGTTCGGCGGTGCGGGGTTCGCCTTCGGCGCGTTCCTCGTCACCGTCGCCCAACTCCTGACGCGGTTGCCGCTCACTGCGCCGGGGTCAGACAGCGAGTCCACTTTGCAAACCGTGGCCGCCATTTTGTCGCCGCTGGGCATCCTGATTGCGATTGCGGGCGTGGTCGCGTTGGTGCGCGGCTTGACCTTCCGCCGCGATAACCATCTGGCGCAGCGGGTGGCAGACGCCCTCGCGCCCGCGTTGGACGATACCTATACCTTCATCCGCAACGTCAACAAAATCCGCTTTTACGTGGACGGCATTTTGGTCGGGCCGCCGGGAGTATTGATTTTCCGCGTGGTTGACCGTCAAGGTACGCTGCTCCATGAGGGAGACCGCTGGCTGAAACCCTCCCCAGATAGCGGCTGGCTGCCGGCTGGATTCGACGCCACCCGTGAGTGCGTGGCCGATATGAAGGCGATTAAAGGCTATCTGGCGGGCAAAGGCATCAACGTCGAGGCCGTGTTCGGGGTGGTCGTGCTGACCGGGCGGGCGAATATCAGCGAAAAACAGCCCAAACTCCCATCCGCGACGCTAGAAACCGTCTTAGAGCGGGTGCGCGCCGGTTATATGGCGAAGCCGCGCATCGAACCCGCCGCCGCCGCCCTGATTGTCACCCATCTGCGGAACTGAGCGCGATGCCGTTTCAAGTGCTACGCGCCCCGGTGGGGGCAGGCAAAACCCGCGCAGTGGTTGACCGTATCAACGCGGTCTATTCTCAAAATCCGCTGGCGCGGGTCTGGGTGGTCTTGCCCACCGCCCGCCAAGAATATACCCTCCGCCAGCGCCTGATTGATGAAGGCGATGGGCGTGCGCCGTTGTTCAACCTAGAGTTATTCAATTTTTACAGCTTATATGAGCGCGTGTTATTGGCCGCCAAGACCCCGACCTATTCGGTACGCGGGATGGCGCGTCCGCTACTATTGCGCCAAGTTATCCGACAGACGCTGGCGGGGCGGACGGACAGCATCTTTGCGCCGATTGCCGAGACGTTGGGGTTTGCCCAATTGGTGTGCAGCCTGATTGATGAACTAAAGGCCGCCCGCGTCGAACCCAGCGCGTTTGCCGCCATCGCTCAGACGCCCAAAGACCGCGAGTTAGCCGACCTATATAGCGCCTATCAAGCCGTCTTGCGCCGTGAATCCGAATCGCCGGACGCCGACTCGACGCCGCTGGTTGATACCGAAGGCGAGGGCTGGCTGGCATTAGATGTGCTGGCACAGCGCCCAGAAACCATCCCCGCGCTGGGCTTATTGGCCGTAGACGGATTCGACCAACTCACGCAGATTCAGGCCGACCTGATTCACGCATTGGCCGCCCACGCTGATAACACGCTCGTCACGCTCTCGCAGATGCCCGCACGAGTCGGGCAGCGCGTCGCACAGGCCGAGCGCTTGCTAACGCGGGGCGGGGCGGCCATCACCGTGACCGATTTGCCGCCGCGCCCGTTTGAATCGGCGACCTTGCAACATCTGGTGGCGAATGCGTTCAGCGAGATGCCGCCGCGTATTGACCTGACCGATAGCGCCTTGACCTTGATTGAAGGCGCGAATCCGTTCATCGAATCACGCGAGGTCATGCGCGGGATTAAACGGCGGCTGGTCACAGAACCCGGATGCCAGCCCGATGATTTCTTGATTGCCGTGCGCGATTGGCCGACCTATGGCGCTGCTCTGAGCGCGGCGGCGCGCGAGTTTGGTGTGCCGTTGGCGGTGCATCACGGGCAGCCGCTGATTGAGCATCCGTTCGGCGCGTTTTTTGACGGCTTATTGCGCTTGGCGGATGACGGTTTTCCAATGCGCGAAACCGTCGATGTCTTGTACTCACCCTACATAAACCTGACAGGCGACAACGCGCTTGACGCCGGTCTATTGGAGCAAATCGGGCGGCGCGCCGAGTTGTTGGGCGGGCAACAGGCGTGGATGGACGCGATTGAATCCGCCGCCCATCCCATCTTTGACGATTACAAAGGCGAATTGCCGCCCCTTATCAGCACAACCGACGCCGATAAATTGTGCGTCCGCTTGACCCAATTTTTTAACCGCCTGACGTTGCCGGAATCGGCCACCGCCCATTATTATGTGCAGGTGGTTGAGGAATGGCTGGGCAACGATGAGCCATTTGACGGCGACGGCGAGGCTTCCCGCGAGACGGCGGAAATCAGCTTGGCCTATTCGCTCAACATCATCATGGCCTTACGCGCCGCGCCGGATGATTCCGACAGCGCCCGCGACCTTGACGCCGTGCGTGCCTTGAAATCTTCTCTGCGCCAATTGCTCACCGCGCATGAATTGGTGCGTTGGGCGACTCATACCGCCGACGCCGCGCCGCTGGTGACGAAAGACGGTTTCCTGTCCGATTTACGCGCCGCGATGTCCACGACCAAGTTGCGCGAGCAGCCGGGGCGGGCGGGTCGAGTCTTGCTCACCTTAGTGACCGATGCCCGTGGCTTGCCGCACCCGCATGTGATTATGACCGGCCTATCGGAAGGCTTGTTCCCCGGCAAGACGGCGGACGACCCGTTGTATCTGGACAGCGAACGCACCGCGCTAAGTCAGCGTTTACGGGAGCGATTCGGCTATGACAACGCCCTGCGTACCCGCGCAGAACGTTCTGGCGACGACAGCGTATTCTTTGAGTTGATGGGCTTGCCGCGCCGTTCGCTCACGCTGTCACGCCCATACATCCAAAACGGCGGGCGCTGGCCTGCCAGTTATCTCTGGCGTGCGGTTGAGGCGGTGTTTTCTGCTATCCCCGCTGCGAATCTGATACGCGCCCGTCCGGGCAGCATCCCCGCGCTGACCGAGGCCGCCACCCCGTCCGAGTTGGCGCTGGCGTTGACCGATGTCCCGACTGCGCCGCAAGCCGAAGCGTTCACCGCCTATTTGCAGACCGCTCACCCAGACGCGGTGAGCCATCTGCGGCGCGTCTATGCCATCGAAACCGACAAATTGCGCTTAGATGTGCCGTGGGATGACCATTCCGGCGTGCTGACCGAGAGCCAGTGGGCGGATGTGATTGCAGACAAGTTCGGCGATAGGGCGTTCTGGAGCGTCAGCGCGTTAGAGACGTTCGGCACATCGCCGTATCGTTTTTTCGCCCAGAAATTGCTCAAGCTGGATGAATGGGAAGACCCAGACGACGAGCTAGACGTTGCGATGCTGGGGACGGTTTTACACAACCTGTTTTTCCAGTTGTATTCCAGCCTGATCGAAGCCCGCCTATCGGTTCACCATGAGAATCTTGATGCGGCGCTCACGCTGGTCAATATTCTGATAGACGGGCTACTCAATAGCGCCCCCGACGACCATCACTTCCCAGATAGCCCGTTGTGGCGGCTGGTACGCGGCAATCTGGCGAAGCGGATTAAGACTCTGATTCAACATGATTATAGCGGCGATAACCCCATCGAACGCGGATTCCCAGAAGTTGCCGGGGCGGAGCGCTGGCCTCTATTACGCGAGTGGAAATTCGGGGAAGAAGAGTCGAGTCGCGTCCGGCTGTCATTGCCGGATGGTGAATCGATCCTGATGCGTGGGACGTTTGACCGTGTGGATGTGGCGCAAGTCGGCGGCGAATTGCTGTTCGTGGTGATGGACTACAAAAGCGGCGGCAGTAAATATCATGCGTCGGATTTTGCCGAGGGGCGCAAGGTTCAGATGCCGGTGTATATCCGCGTGGTAGAAGAACTGCTCAAGGCGGGGAGGTTGGACGCGGCGCTCAGAGCCAATGGGCTAGATGCGTCTATGCCGAAGCGGGTGCTGGGCGGGTTGTATTGGGGCGCGGCGGGCAAATATGAATCGCTCATGACCATCCGCGCCGATGAAACCGAGCGCATCGAGACGACGTTAGCGCATGTCGCCCGTTTTGTGAGGGAAATCCGCGCCGCGCAATTCATCCCCTATGCCAGCAAACCCGGCGACGGCAAATGCTTTGCCTATTGCGCCTTCCACGATCTCTGCCGCGTCTGCGATTGGAAGCTAGAGAAACAGACGGGCATACCCTCATAACTGGGTAGCGTGCGTCGTAGGGACAGCATCCATCCTGTTAGGGCAAACGCATCAAATCTCAAATTTCGGCGGACACCCCGTTGGGTGTCCCTACCATAATCGTCATTCGTAGGGACGCGCAACGGCGCGTCCGTCGGCGTCTACCATTTTCTTCTCTCATCTAAATTTTGATGCGTTTGCCCTGTCCATCCTGTCCGTTTTCTACCACATTGCGGGGCAAATGCGGTATCATTCCTAAATGATTTCCACAGATACATCTGGTCTTGACTCATGCCCAAATTATTCATCTCGTACCGCCGCAAGAGTTCCGATTTCATGTACCGGGTCGCAGAACGTCTGACCGCGATTTTGGACGCCGATGTGTTTTACGATTTCGCCGGCATGGATAGCGACGACTTTGAAAAATCGCTGATGGGTAATCTGCGCGACAGCGACGTGGTGCTGCTCATTGTGACCGAACACACCTTTGACCCGGCGCGGATTCATCGTGATAACGATTGGGTGCGGCGCGAAATTGCCGAGGCGCTGCGATTGGAAAAACCGATTGTGCTGGCGCTGTACGAAGGCTTGACCCCGCCTGCCGATTTGCCAGAGGACATCCGCGACATCCGCAAAAAACACGGTCTGGCGTTTTACCGTGAGCCGTGGCTGTTCGAGCCGTGTATCCAAGCCGTGGTCGATTTTATGTGCCGCTCAACCGTGCTTCAACGTAAGGTCGAAGCGCTGATTGCAGCCGCCCCAATACCGGACGAGACGGTGAAAGCGCCGTCAATGCGCGAGCAATTTGTCGAGGCGTTGGACGCATTAGAAAACAAATCCCCGGAAAAAGCGCTGTTCGTGCTAGAGGCGTTGAGGGATGCGGGCTATAAACCCCACAGCCGGGGCGTGAACTTGGATGCGCTGATTCAGGATGCCCGCGAGGCTGCTCAAGACCGGCAAGCGCGACAACAGGCGGCGCTGGAATATGAAGACATCAGCGAGGTGGTCAAACGCCTGTCTACCCGCAAACATGGCCTCATTGCATTAGCAGATTGGCAGCAAACCTTTCCTAATCTCGCGCTTGAGTTAGATATAGCGAATCTATTAGGGATGTTAGATGCGCCCAATTCGCGGAAAGTCTTGGATGAATCGAAGGTTGATGCACTACTTCACGAAATGTTTGGTGCGCCTCAAACTCCCCCTCTCCCCTTGTGGGAGAGGGGGCTGGGGGGTGAGGGGTTGCCCCAAACCCCGCCACCTCCGCCCAAACTTGACCCCCTACAAGACGCTCTAACCCGCGCCCGCGACTTCATCAAAACCGGCAAACGCAATGTCGATTGGAAACCCTTCATCACGACCTTTAACACCCTCAAAATCCCCGATATGCGTTTTTGCCTCGTCCCGACCGGCAGTTTTCAAATGGGGAACGACAAAGATGCTTATGATTTCACCACTAAAGGCGTCCCTGACGGTGGAAAACAGACCTTCACGCAACCGTTTTATATCGCCCAGTACCCTGTGACCAACGCGCAATGGGCGGTAGCAGTCAAGGCGGGCGCGGTCACAGAACCACCGGACAAATCATCATTGGCATGGTACAAAGACCCTGCGATGGCGAATGCGCCAGTAGTCGGGGTGAGTTGGTTTGACTGTCAGAAATTTGCGGCGTGGGCGGGCTGTCAATTGCCGAATGAGCGCGAATTTGAATATGCGGCACGCGGTGTCGAAAACTTGAAGTACCCGTGGGGGGACGAGTTTATCGCGGATAACGTGGTCTATGACGGAAACAGTGGAAACAAGCCGTGGGATGTGACAAGCAAGCCAGAAGGCGCGAGTTGGGTTGGGGCGCATCACCTCAGCGGGAACGTCTGGGAATGGTCAGCGTCGCTCTATGAGCCGTATCCCTATCTACCAGACACCAGTCGTGAAACCGATACAGGGGATAGAACAAACGTTCGTCGGGGGGTGCGCGGCGGCTCTTGG